>NZ_JBVHLU010000241.1:0-3899 GCF_055558835.1 Embleya sp. NPDC025285 | reverse complement strand
ACATACGCCGGATGCTCCAACCGCGCCCCATCCGAACGCACGAAGTCCGAACGCTCCACATCCGACAGATCCGCCCCCGACAACCCCGCCAACTCCGCCCGCACCGAAGGATCGTCGAGATCGACGGTGTGCTCGCCCACGATCTCGCCGGCGGTGAGCACGCACACCGGTCGGGACTCGTCGACCATCCAGGCGATGCGTTCGCGCGGCAGGTCACGCTCCAACGGGAGGTAGGCGGCACCGGTCTTGAGCACCGCGAACAACGCCGCCACCATGTCGGCGGTCCGCGGCAACGCCAGACCCACCACCCGCTCCGGACCCGCACCCCGCACCCGCAACAACCGCGCGATCCGATTCGACCGCTCGTTCAACTCCCGATACGACCACACCAACGGCGCCGCACCATCCGGATCCTGCACCACCGCAACCGCATCCGGAACCAACCCCGCACGCTCCTCCAACAAATCCGCCACCGTCACCTCCGGCACCGGATGCGAAGTCGCGTTCCACTCGGCCACGATCCGCGTGCGCTCTGCGGGCGACAGCAGTTCGTACGCGCCCACGCGGCGGTTCGGGTCGTCGGTGATCCCGGCGAGCAGCCTCAGCAGCCGCTCGGCGAAGTCCTCGACGGTGGTGTGGTCGAAGAGGTCCGCCGCGTATTCGATGCCCAGCTCGACCGCGCCCTCCGGCACCGCGGCCAGATCGGTCTCGCGGAAGACGAAGTCGAGGTCGAACTTGGCGGTGGGTGGGGTGAATCGTTCGCCGACCGGTGCGATGTCGCCGAAGCGGACCTCGCCCACGCCCTGGTTCTGATAGCCGACCATCACCTGGAACAGCGGGTTGCGGCCGAGCGAACGCGCCGGGTTGAGTTCCTCCACGAGGCGCTCGAACGGCAGGTCCTGGTGCGCGAACGCGTCCAGGTCGGTGTCTCGCACCCGGGCCAGCAGGTCGGCGAAGGTCGGGTTGCCGGTCACGTCCGCACGGATGACCACGGTGTTGACGAAGAAGCCGATCAGGTCGCCGAGTGCCTCGTCGTCGCGCCCGGCCACCGGACTACCCAGTGGGATGTCGGTGCCGGCGCCGAGGCGGTGCAGCAGCGCCGCCACCGCCGCCTGGTAGAACATGAACGCGCTGGCGCCGGCGGCCGAGGCCACGGCACGTACGCGCTGGGCGAGTTCGGCGGCGATCAGGCGTTCGATGGTGCCGCCCCGGTAGCCGGCCACCGTGGGGCGCGGCCGGTCGGCGGGGATCTCCAGTTCCTGGGGCAGTGCGGCCAGAGCGTTGCGCCAGTAGGCGAGTTGGTGAGCGTAGCGGCTGGTGGGATCGGCCGGATCGCCGAGCAGGTCGCGCTGCCACAACGTGTAGTCGCCATATTGCAGCGGTAGCGGCTCCCACGCGGGTGCGTGCCCCGCCGAGCGCGCGGTGTAGGCCGCGGCGAGGTCCTGTGCGAACGGCCGGATGGACCACTCGTCGATCGCGATGTGGTGGAACACCGCGAGGAGCACGTGCTCGTTAGGGCCGACCCGGAAGACCGTGGTCCGCAGCGGCAGTTCGGTGGCCAGGTCGAAGGGGCGGCGGGTGGCCTCGGCGACCAGCGCGGCCAGCGCGGATTCGGTGTCGATGGCGCCCAGGGTGTCGGTGTCGGCGAACTCGACGACGGCGTGCGCGTCCTCCGGGGCCAGGATGTGTTGGAACACCTCGGCGGCGTCGCTTCCCGCGGGCTCCTGCGCCGCGACGCACAACGTGCGCAACGTTTCGTGACGGTTCGTCACGTCCTGTACGGCGGCGCGGAGCGCCGCTCGGTCCAGCATCCCGCGCAATCGGACCGCGATCGGTTCGTGGTAGGCCGCGCTCGCCGTCTCGAATTGGCCGAGCAGCCACAGCCGCCGCTGGGCGAACGACAGCGGCACCCGGTCGGGGCGCTCCTGCCGCGTGACGGCGGGCCGCAACGACCGGGCGCCCGCCTCGTCCGTCCCGGCGCGTTCCGCGAGCAGCGCGGCCAGTGCGGCGGTGGTCGGGGCGGTGAACACGTCCCGGATGGCGATCTCGACGCCGAGCGCGCCGCGGGCCTTGGCGGCCAATCGGGCGGCGAGCAGGGAGTGGCCACCGAGGTCGAAGAAGTTGTCCTCGGCGCCGATGTCGGCGACGCCGAGCACCTCGGCGAACAGCGCGCACAGGGCGAGTTCGGCTGCGCCGGCCGGTGCCCGCGTGGGCGCGCGACCGACGCCGGCGTCGGGGGCGGGCAGCGCGCGACGGTCGAGTTTGCCGTTGACGGTGAGCGGGAGTCGATCGAGCGGGACGAATCCGGCGGGCACCATGTACTCGGGCAGCCGCTCGCGCAGGAACGCGCGCAGCCGGGGTACCAGCGTGCCCGCCTCACGGGCGGCGGCGGGGTGGTTGGCGTAGCCGGACAGGTCGGCACGGCCCGAACCCGTGGCCACGTAAGTGCCCGATACGGCATTCGCGGCTCGCTCTCCGGCCACGAACACCGCGTCGAAGGACCCGGATCCGGCGCTCGACCAGGTCGCGGCCACGGTGTAGCCCTGGGCCGCGCCCAGCGCGTACAGCGTCTCGGGCTCGATCGCCGCGTCGTCGGCCTGCTCGGCCGCGGTGCGCGCGTCGCGTGCCTCGGTGCTCGTGCCGCCGTTGGCCAGCACGCGCTCCGCGGCGATTTCGCCCGCGAGTCGGGCATTGGGTACGGCTCGCACGCGCAGCGCGTCGGGCCGATCATCGGTCAGCCGGCGGGCGACCGCGTCGGTTCCCTCGGCGGCGTTCCACGGCAGGCTCGGTATGTCGGCGAGGGTCGTGGCCGGGTCGCCGCCGACTCGGCGCAGTACCGCGTCGTAGCGGTGTCGGGACAGCTCGTTGTGCAGGTGTCCGCGTTTGATCCGCAGGTCGACGCCCGCGAGGTCGGGCAGCAGATCGGTCAGGGCGTCGAAGTAGTCCGGGTCGACCAGGAGTTCCTTCTCCAGCAGCACGGCGCGCTCGATCGCGGCGCGCACACTCGCGTCGTCGGTGTCCGGTGTCGCCTGGCCGAGTCGAATCGCGGTGTGGAAGGTACGGGCGAGCCGCAGGTTGCGCACGTCGCCGACGAAGACCGCTCCGCCGGGCCGGACCAGGTCGAGCGCGCGGCGCAGCACGTCGGTGAGGTAGTCCAGGCTCGGGAAGTACTGGGCGACCGAGTTGATCACCACCGTGTCGAAGAACGCCTCCGGCAAGTCGCCGAGTTCGTGCGCCGGGGCGGTGCGCAGCTCGACCTTCGCGGCGAGTTCGGGGTCCCGGGCCAGGTCCGCGCGCAGCTTCTCGATGACCGGGGCGGCGAAGTCGGTTGCCCAGTAGCTCTGGCTCGCGGGCGCCAGTTCGCCCAGGAGCAGGCCGGTGCCGACGCCGATCTCCAGGATTCGTGACGGGCGCAGTTCGGCGATGCGTCGGATGGTCTCGGCGCGCCATTCGCGCATGTGCGCGAGCGGGATCGGCGCGCCGTCGTAGCTGCTGTCCCAGCCGGCGAAGTCCTCGGTGAACACCGCCGTGTCGATGGCGGTGTACTCGTCGGCGTAGATCTGCCGCCATTCCGCGATGTGTTCGTCGTTGGCGTGCGCGTCGACGGGTCCGGCCGTCTCGGGCACGACGTAGGCGGTGAGCTGTACCGCGCCGTCCGGGCCGGTAGTGGGCACGATCGCGCTGCGGGCCACCTGCGGATGGGTGTCCAACACGCTTTGGATCTCGGCGGGTTCGATGCGGTGGCCGCGGATCTTGATCTGGTCGTCGGTGCGGCCGAGGTAGTCGATGATGCCGTCCGGGCGACGCCGCGCGAGGTCGCCGGTGCGGTAGAGGCGGCTGCCGGGCGGCCCGTACGGATTCGCCACGAACCGCGCGGCCGTTTGTCCGGCGGCGTTGAG
>NZ_JBVHLU010000240.1:0-3997 GCF_055558835.1 Embleya sp. NPDC025285 | reverse complement strand
TGACGGTTCGTCGATGTGCAGTGTCTTGGGCAGAACGCCGTGCCGCATGGCCAGCACCATCTTGATCACGCCGGCGACACCGGCGGCGGCTTGGGCATGCCCGATGTTGGACTTCAACGAGCCTAGGTAGAGGGGGTGTTCGGCGGGTCGGTCCTGGCCGTAGGTGGCGAGCAGGGCCTGTGCCTCGATCGGGTCGCCGAGTTTCGTACCCGTGCCGTGGGCCTCCACCGCGTCCACCTGACTTGCCGTCAGACCGGCACTGGCGAGAGCCTGGCGGATCACCCGTTGTTGGGAGGGGCCGTTGGGTGCGGTGAGTCCGTTGCTGGCGCCGTCCTGGTTGACGGCGGAGCCGCGCAGGACGGCGAGGATGGGGTGTCCGTTGCGTTCGGCGTCGGAGAGCCGCTCCAGCAGCAACAACCCGGCGCCCTCGCTCCAGCCCGCGCCGTCGGCCGAGGCGGAGAAGGACTTGCATCGGCCGTCCGGGGCCATCCCGCGCTGGCGGCTGAACTCGATGAACACGTTGGGCGTGGCCATCACGGTGACGCCACCGGCGAGCGCGAGCGTGCACTCGCCCTGCCGCAGGGCCTGCGCGGCCAGGTGCAGCGCGACCAGCGACGACGAGCACGCGGTGTCCACACTGACCGCCGGGCCCTCCAACCCGAAGGTGTAGGACACCCGGCCGGACGCGACGCTGCCCGCGCTGCCGTTGCCGAGGTAGCCCTCGAACCCTTCCGGTGCCCGACTCAGCAGCCGCGACCCGTAGTCGTTGTACATGACGCCGGTGAATACGCCGGTACGGCTGCCGCGCAGCGAGGTCGGTTCGATCCCCGCGCGCTCGAACGCCTCCCACGCGGTCTCCAGCAGCAGTCGCTGTTGCGGGTCGGTGGCGAGCGCCTCGCGCGGACTGATCCCGAAGAAGTCCGGATCGAACCCCTCGGCGTCGTACAGGAACCCGCCCTCGCGGGCGTAGGACCGACCGGCCCGCGTGGGATCCGGGTCGTACAGCCCGTCCAGGTCCCAGCCGCGTCCGGTGGGAAAGTCGCCGATGACGTCCTTGCCGGCGGCGACCAGGTCCCACAGATCGTTCGGCGTACGGACGCCGCCCGGGTAGCGGCAGCTCATCGCCACGATCACGATCGGATCGTCGTCCGCCGCCCGGACCGGCCCTACCGAGCCGGCCGCTGCGTCGCCGTCCGGTACGCCCAGGACCTCCGAGCGCAGGAATCCGGCGAGTGCGGCGGGCGTCGGGTAGTCGAAGATCAGGGTTGCGGGCAGTCGTACACCGGTCGTGCCGGTGAGCCGATTGCGCAGTTCGACGGCGGTCAGCGAGTCGAAGCCCAACTCCTTGAACGTGCGCTCGGTGTCAACGACTTCGGACGTGGTGTGACCCAACACGACGGCCACACCGGAACGGATCACTCCAAGCAGCTCGCTCTCGCGGCGTTCGACGGGCAGGGCCGCCAGCCGTTCGGCCCAGGTGCCGGCTGCGGTCGACGTCGGATCCGCCACCCGCCGAGCCGGGACGCGGACCAGGCCACGCAGGACGGCGGGGATCGGACCGGTGACCGCCCGGGCGCGCAGTGAACCCGGGTCCAGGCGGGCGGGCACGGCCGTTGGGCGGCCGGCCCGCAGGGCGGCGTCGAACAGGCCCAGCCCCTCGTCGGTCGCCAACGGTACGACGCCGCCCCGGGACATCCTGGCCAGATCGGTCCCGTCCAGGTGTCCGGTCATCCCGCTGCTTTCGGCCCACAGGCCCCAGGCGAGGGAGGTGGCGGGGAGGCCCCGCGCGTGGCGATGCTCGGCCAGCGCGTCGAGGAACGCGTTCGCGGCGGTGTAGTTGCCCTGTCCGGCGTTGCCGAGCGTTGCGGTGACGGAGGAGTAGAGGACGAAGTGGCTGAGGTCGTGGTCGCGGGTGAGTTCGTGCAGGTGCCAGGCCGCGTCGACCTTGGGCCGCAGGACCGCGTCGAGATGCTCGCCCGTCAGGCCGGTGACGACCGCGTCGTGCAGCGTGCCGGCGGTGTGGACGACGGCGGTGAGGGGGTGGTCGTCGGGGATGCCGCCGAGGAGGGCGGCAAGTGCCGGGCGGTCGGCGGTGTCGCATGCGGTGATGGTGATCTGCGCGCCGAGTGCCGTGAGTTCGGTGGCGAGCTCGTCGGCCCCGTCGGCGTCGGGGCCGCTGCGGCTGGTCAACAGGAGGTGCTTGGCGCCGTGGTCGGTGATCAGGTGTCGTGCGGCGAGGCGGCCGAGGGTGCCGGTGCCGCCGGTGATCAGGACGGTGCCGTCCGGATCGAGCGGGCGCACGGTCCGAGTCTCGGCGACGTCGACGCTCGCTCGGACCAACCGAGGAAGGAACACGCTGCCTTCGCGCAGAGCGAGCTGCGGTTCGCCGGAGCCCAGCGCCGCGCCGACCGCCGCCACGGAGGAGGCGTGGCCGTCCGTGTCGATCAGTACGAAGCGGTCCGGGTACTCCGCCTGGGCGGTGCGGAGCAGGCCCCACAGCGGCGCGCCGGCCAGACCGGGCACCTCCTCGCCCACCTTCGCGGCGACCGCGCGATGTGTCAGCACCGCGAGTCGGGAGGACTCGAACCGTGCGTCGGCGAGCCAGGATTGCACCACGCGCAGAACGTGTCGGGTGCCGGTGTGGGCCTGCCCGATCGGGTTCGGCGGAGCGGATTCCGAGGGGGGCACCGTGATCAGCACGACGTCCGGCACGCCGGACCCGGCCTCGACGGCGGCGTGCAACTCGGGCCAGCCGGCGTACGTGCTACCGACCGCGACGGAGTGGTGGGCGGGGCCGGCAGGCTCGGTGAACGCAGTGAGAGTCGCCACCGTCGGTATGGCCTCGGCGGTGAGTGGCGTCGGGACCCAGTCGAGGTGATGGAGCGAACCGGCGCCGCTCGTGCCGGTCTTGGCCAAGCCTCCGTCCGGGGTCGGACGGAGGGCCAACGACTCGACGGACAACACCGGTTCACCCGTGGCATCGGTCACGGAGAGGGCGAGCGCGTCGGGCCCGGCGGGGGCCAGGCGGACGCGGAGCGTGGTGGCACCGGTGGCGAGCAGGCGCACACCCCGGAAGGAGAACGGCAACCTCGGCCCGCCGGGCGACCCCGGCCCGGTGTCGGTGTCGAGCCCCGCGTGCAGCGCGGCGTCCAAGAGTGCCGGATGTATGCCGAACGCAGCGGCGTCATCACGCTGTTCGGCGGCGAGGGCGACCTCGGCGAAGCGCTCGTCGCCGACCCGCCAGGCGGCTCGGACACCCTGGAAGGCCGGGCCGTATCCATACCCGACGGCGGCCAGCGCCGCGTACAACTCGTCGGCGTCGATGACGGTCGCGTGCTCGGGAGGCCATGGCGCTGCGGCGAAGGATGCGGTGCGTGCAGCGGCGTTGGGCGCCGCGAGAGTGCCCGTGGCGTGTCGGGTCCAGGGTTGGTCGGTGTTCGGGTCGTCGGTGCGGGAGTGGATGGTGATGGTGCGTCGGCCGGTGTCGTCCGGGGCGGCGAGGGCGACCTGAAGCTGGACGGCTCCGCTGATGTGGACGATCAGCGGGCTTTCGAGGGTGAGTTCCTCGACGGCGGGTGCGTCGGTGGCCTCGGCGGCGTGCAGCGCGAGGTCGACAAACGCCGTGCCGGGCAGCAGCACGGTGTCCAGGACGGCGTGGTCCGCGAGCCACGGGTGGGTGCGCAGCGAGATCCGACCGGAAAAGAACCGCGCGCCGGATTCGGCGAGTTCGACCGTGGCCCCGAGAAACGGGTGTCCGGATGCGCTGAGTCCGGCGGTGGCGACGTCGGTGTTGCCGGGGCGCACGTCCAGCCAATAGGACCGACGCTGGAAGGCGTAGGTGGGGAAACCGGGTTCGGGCTCGGTGTGGCCGCCCGTCGGGATATGCGAGGTCAACGCGCCGTCGATGCCGTGGGTGTGCAGGGTTGCCAGGCTGGTGGTGAAGCGGTGGTGGGTGCCTTGGTCGCGGCGGAGGGTTTCGATGACGTGGACGTTGTGG
>NZ_JBVHLU010000239.1:0-4096 GCF_055558835.1 Embleya sp. NPDC025285 | reverse complement strand
CCACCCCCTCCCCCCCCCCCCCCCCCCCCCCCCCCCCCCCCCCCCCCCCCCCCCCAGGCGCCGGGGCGGCGGGTGGCTCGGGTGGGGGGCCGGGTGGAGCGTCCGGGGCGTGCGGGTGGGGGCGACACCGGCCCCGCGGGGCCGGTACGAGGGGTTGCTGCCGCGCCCCTCGTGCTCCCCCCGCGCGGCGTGCCGACCGTCGCCCCAGGGGCGACGAGTCGGCCCGCCGCGCGTATCCCGCCGAGCCGCCGTCCGACGCGCGATCGAGCCGCGTCCGACCACATCGAACACGAGCCGGAGCCGACTTTGGAAACCCTCAAGCGCAGATGGCAGGTCACCGACCGCGACACCGCGATGCTCGGATGGATCGGCCGGTGGAAGTGCGTCACCAACGACCAGATCGCGCGGGAGTTTGCGCGGCGCGGGCAGCCCACGAACCTGGAGAAGGTGCGTCGCCGGACCCGGGCGATGCGCGACCTGAATCTCGTCGGCTACCAGCCGGCGATCATGGCCGACCTCGCCGGGGTCCACTGGGTCAGCCGCGAGGGCATGAACTATCTCGGCACCCCGGGAGTGGTGTTCACGCCTCGTCCGTCCGAACTCCACCACGACCTCGCGGTGGTCGACCTCGCGCACGAGCTCTTGGCGAAGAATCCCCAGCGCGCCTGCGTGACCGAACGCGAGATCCGCGTCAAGGACACGGCGAACCAACTGCGCGAAGGAGCGCCGACGTACGCGGTGGTCGTGCCCAGCGCCAAGCAGGAGCGGCTCTATCCCGACCTGGTCACCGAGCACCCCGACGGCACGACGTGGGCGCACGAGGTGGAGCGCACCCGCAAGCCCGTTCCGCGGCTGATCGCCAACATGACGGCGTACACCCTGGCGCCGCACATCACCGGCGCCCTGTACTGGTGCTATCCCGAGACGCTGCCGTACGCGACCCGCGCGGCCGAGGCCGCGAACGCGCGCGGCGTCGAACTCGGACGGGGCAAAAAGATCGTCGTCAAGGAGTGGACGCCGCCCAGGTCCACCGGAGTGCTCGCGTGAGGCGCGTGAAAACCCCGCGCGGGTACGTCGAGGGCGCACCACCGCGCACACGCGGCCTGCAACCGATCGAACCGATCAACCCGTTCCTCGCGCTGCTGCGCGGCATCGTGACCATCGCCGCGGTGCTCAACCCGGTGGCCGCGCTCGTTGCCGTCGCGGGCATCGGATGCGGACGATGGATCACCCCCCGCGCCCGGTGGATCCTCGCGTGGACGGGCAGCGCAGGTGTGCTGCTGGGGTGGCCGGTCGGCATGCTCGCCTGGTACACGATCCCGTTCGAGGACCTGCGCGCGCGATGCGGCACCCGGCAGTTCGCGCACTGGGCCGAGTGCGGCAGCGCGGAGGTCGCCGCGCGATGGCCCGTGTGGCTCCTCGCGCAAACCCCGTACGCCGCCCTGCTCGCGGCCTGCGTCGCGGGATGGTGGCTGGTGCGCCGACGCCGCTTCGAGGCCGAGTGGCGCCACATCCCGAAGCCTGCCGCGAGCCCTGCGGTCACCGCAGCACTCGACCATCTCCTCTCCGCCCCGGTGCCCGAGCCGCCCACGCGCGTGGACGAGCTGCGCGTGCGCCTGGGCGTGGACCTGTACACCACGGAACCGGTCACGGTCTCGGCGAAGGCGTGCCGCCAGCACATGCTGGTGTGCGGGGTCACCGGCTACGGCAAGTCCCGCACCATCGAGCAGCTCGCGCACGAGTTCTTCGTCCAGGACGCCGCGCGGAAACTGCGGATCGGGTGGCTGTTCGCCGACATGAAGGCCGACCCGCAACTCGCCGCCGCGCTGCGCGGCGCCGCGCACAGGGCGGGGCGACGCTTCCACCTGATCACCGTCACCGGGGACGGCAGCAGCACCACGTACAACCCAATCCGGCACGGCAGCGCCGAGGAGGTGCGCAGCCGCATCGTCGAGGCGCTGGACAGCGTCGCCGACGGCGGGTTCAGCGAGCCGCACCACCGCGAGGCCGCCGAGGAGTTCCTGCTGTACGTGGTCCGCGCGCTGGACGCGGTGGTCGCGGGCGGAACCGAGGAGGCGTTCCCCGACGGCAGACGCCGCGCCTGGCGCCGCGACCTGGTGGACCTGTCGAGGATGATGACGCTCAAGCAGCTGCAACAGCACGCGTCGGCCTACGACCGCATGTTGCGGCGCGAGATCTCCGACTACGTGGCGTACATCGCCGAGGAGGCGCGTGACATCAAACGCAGCCTGCCCGGCATGGCCACGCGCGTGCGCAACCTCGCCTCCGGACAGGGCCGGCGCATCCTGGTCGAACACCCCGACGGGCTCGATCTGTACGACGCGATCCACGCGGGCGACGTCGTGCTGTTCTCCCTCGCGGCCGAGGCCGACGCCAAGGCTGCCCGCCAGCTCGGCACATTGTTCCTGACCGATCTGGGCGCGACCGGACAGCAGCTCCAGGCCGAGGGTTTCGGCGACAGCGGCCGCATGTTCGTCGCCGGTGTCGACGAGTTCACCGGCCTGGGCGGACACACCATGGCGTCCTTGTTCGCACGTGTGCGTGCCGCCGGCGGCGGCATCCTGCTGTGCACGCAGGAACTCGAGGATTTGAGGGCGGTCAGCGACGAGTTCGCCGCGTCGGTGATCACCAACACCAACGTCAAGATCCTCCACCGGCAGGGCATCTCGGCCTCCGCGATCGCCGAGCTCATCGGCACCGAGGAGGTGTGGGAGGAGACCACCCAGGTGCGCGAGAACCGCGGCCTGCCGGGCAGCACCACCACCGCCGGGACCGGCGCCGGCGCCCTGAAGCTGGTCGACCGATTCCTGATCCACCCGAACGAACTCAAGTCCCTCAGCGTCGGCCAGGCGATCGTGGTCATCGGGCAACCCGACGACACCCTCAACCGCGTGCGCATCGGCCTCGCCCCGCGACACCCCGTACCCCGCGCCCGCGTCGAGCCCGTCCCGGTCGAGGCGCCCACGGAAACGTCCTCGACACCCGGCGAACCGACGCCGGAACAGGCGCTGTTCGACGGAGAGGACAGCTGGGACAACGACCTCGACGACCCGACGGCGACCCCCGAACACCCCGACGAGCAAAAGACCGACGGCGTCGGTCGGGAGCACACATGAACCGCGAGACGACACGCATCGAATTCGGCCTCGTCCTGGCCGAGATCGGAAAACCCCGCGCGCGCGAACTCGACGCCACCGTCACCGTCTACCGATGCCCGGTGTGCGGCGGCCACGGCGATACGCGACACACACCCACCAGCGCGATCCTGATCGTGGACGGCACCGATCGTCACGTCTGCGTGGCGCACCGCTCCTGCACCGCGCCCCTCGTGATTCCGGTCGCGCCCGGGACGATGCCGACCGGACCCAGTGCCGCGATCCCGCGAGCGGTGGCCGTCACCGGCGCGGACGGCAGCCTGCGTCCGATTCTCGTGCTCGCGATCGCGGACGAAGCCACCCCGAACCCGCAGTCGGCCACGCGCGCAGCGGTGGTGGATGCCCTCGTGGAGGAGGGTCTGCATCCCTGGCGCCGACTCGACGTCACGCCGCCCGCGAGCCCGGGGTGGACGGCCGTGCTCGGCCCCGACGACCAGGCCGAGATCCACGGTCCGTACGGGATCCGACTCCAGGAAGGCCGCATGCTCGTTCCACCGGCCTGGGCACACGCGGTCGCCGACGACGGAGGTTGGGTCACCCTCGTCGCCGGCCACGTCACACACGACGCGATGCACGCCGCCGACCCTGTTCCCGGGCTGGCCGAGGCTCTGGCCGCGGGCCGCGTCACAGCCGGACGGATCGACGCGCACTTTCGCTGAGCGGTATCACGGAGACGTCCCGCTCCCGCGGTGGGCGGGGTTTCGGTAGGCGTCGAGGATCGGCGGCTGTCGCGGGTGGGTTTCCCTCCGGGGGGCCGGATCTGCCGAGGGGGCGGATCGTCCCGCGCCGGGTGGTGGGTCGGGCGGGGTGTCCCCTCGTTGACCGGTTCGCCCACGATCGCACGAACCTCGGGTGTGGGGGGGGGGGGGGGGGGGGGGGGAAAGGGGGAGAACAGCAGCCTGCAAACAAAAACACACAAA
>NZ_JBVHLU010000238.1:0-4139 GCF_055558835.1 Embleya sp. NPDC025285 | reverse complement strand
CACTCGCCACCGTCCACACCCACACCACCACCGACTGGACGCGCTTCTATCCCACCACCCCACCCACCCACCTCGACCTCCCCACCTACCCCTTCGAGCACAAGCGTTACTGGCTGGAGACGCCCGACAGCGCGGGAGACGCGGCCGCGGCCGGACAGGCGGCGATCGAACACCCGCTGCTCGGCGCGGCGGTGGAACTGGCGGGGACGGATGTCACCGTGCTGACCGGCCGGTTGTCGTTGCAAACGCATGGCTGGCTGGTCGACCACGCGGTCTCCGACACCGTTCTGCTGCCCGGCACGGCCTTCGTCGAGTTGGCGCTTCGCGCGGGTGACGAGGTGGGCGGCGACCACCTCGAGGAACTCACCTTGCAGGCGCCGCTCGTCCTGTCCGCGACCGGCGGCGTGCAACTGCGGGTGGAAGTGGGTGAGCCCGACGACGCCGGACGGCGTTCGGTGAACATCTACTCCCGACCCGACGGCGAGCGCACGGGTGTGCTCTGGACCTGCCACGCCACGGGCGTGCTCGCCCTCGGCGGTCCGGCGGCATCCTCGTGGGATCCCCGGGAGTGGCCGCCGGCCGAGGCGGTGTCGGTGGATATCGACGAGCTGTACCCGGCACTGGCCGCCCTCGGCTATCAGTACGGCCCCGCGTTCCAGGGGTTGCGGGCGGTGTGGAGGCGGGGCGAGGAGGTGTACGCCGAGGTCGTGCTGCCGGAGGAGCGGCACGCCGAAGCGGATGTCTTCGGTATCCACCCCGCGCTGCTGGACGCGGCGCTGCACGCCGGGATCATCCCCCACCCGGAGCCCGGACGGGAACCGGAGCCGCCGAGGCTGCCGTTCGTGTGGTCCGACGTGCGCCTGCACGCGACCGGCGCCAGGCATGTGCGGGTGCGACTGGCTTCGACGGGCCACGACGCCCTCGTGGTGGAGGTCGCCGACACCGAAGGAGTGCCGGTCGCGTCGGTCGGTTCACTGGCGATGCGTCCGGTCGATCCCGGGAAACCGGTCGGGGCGCGGGACGGGCACCACGATGCGTTGTTCCGGATGGCATGGGTGAGCAGGGCGGTGCCGGAGGCCGAGGGGACCCCGGTCGACTCGTGGGTCCTGGTGGGCGACGACGGACTCGGCCTCGACGCCGTTCCGGGCGCCGCACGGGTGCGGCGGTACGCGGACCTGTCCGTGCTCGGCGGCGAGTTCGACGACCCGGCCACCGCCACCTCCCGGCCCGAACTCGTGCTGGCCTGCCACCTGCCCGCCGAGGACGCCGGTTCCGTCGAGGAGGCCGGCTTCGGTGGTCCCGCAGCCGTTCGCACCGCACTGCTCAAGGCGCTGGCGCTGGCGCAATCGTGGCTCGCCGACGAGCGTTTCGCCGACACCCGGCTGGCGGTGGTCACCCGCGGTGCGGTGGCGGCCGGCGACGCGGAGCGGCTCGATCTGGCCTCCGCGCCGGTGTGGGGCCTGCTGCGCACCGCGCAGACGGAGAACCCGGACCGTTTCGTGCTCGTCGACATCGACGAGGACGAGCGTTCCCTCCGAAACCTGCCCGCCGCGCTCGCCTGTGGCGAGCCGCAGTTCGCGCTGCGCGGGGGAGAGGTCCTGGTGCCGAGGCTCGTCCGGGCCGCGGTCGCGGCCGATGGCGCGCCGACACCCCCGCGCGAGCAGTGGGACCCGGAGGGCACGGTCCTGATCACCGGCGGCACCGGCACACTGGGCGAGCTGCTCGCCCGGCACCTGGTGACCGAACACGGGGCAAGGCGGCTGCTGTTGGTCAGCCGCCGAGGGCCCGGGGCCGAGGGCGCCGGGGAATTGGTCGAGCGGCTGGCCGGACTCGGGGCCGCGGCCACGGCTGTGGCATGCGACGTCGCCGACCCCGAGGCGCTGTCCGCCCTGCTGGACGCGATACCGGCCGAACACCCGCTGACCGCGGTCGTGCACGCGGCGGGTGTGCTGGACGACGGCCTGATTTCCGCACTGACACCCGAGCGGCTGGACGCGGTGCTACGGCCCAAGGCGGACGCGGCATGGCACCTGCACCGGCTCACCCGGGACCGGGAGCCGGTGGCGTTCATCCTTTTTTCCTCGGTGATGGCCGCGCTAGGCGGCGCGGGGCAGGGCAACTACGCGGCGGCGAACGCCTACCTCGACGCGCTTGCCGCGCACCGCCGGGCCCAGGGGCTTCCGGCCACGTCGTTGGCCTGGGGCTTCTGGGATCAGCGCAGTGACATGACGGGGAACCTGGACCACGCGGACCTGGCCCGGCTCGCCCGGCTCGGCCTGGCGCCCCTGCGGTCGGAGGAGGGGCTCACCCTGTTCGACGCGGCCGTCGCCCTCGACGAGCCGACGCTCGTCCCCGCGCGGCTGGACATCACACAGCTCGCTCAGGGTGGGAACGAGGCGCTGCCCGCGGTGCTTTCCGCGCTGGTGCGTCCCCGTGCCGCCCGGCGCACCGCCGCGGCGGGTCCGGTGGGCGGCGCCGCGGGCGAGCAACGGTACGCCGGGATGTCCGCGGCCGACGCCGAGCGCGAACTCGTGGAACTGGTGCGCGCCCACGCCGCGACCGTGGTGGGGCACGCGACACCGGAATCGGTCCGGCCGGACGGCAAGTTCAAGGACACCGGCTTCGACTCGCTGTCCGCTGTGGAACTGCGCAACCGCCTGACCGCCGCCCTCGGTCTGCGCCTGTCGGCGACGGCGGTCTTCGACCACCCGACGCCGGTCGCACTGGCCCGACACCTGCGCGACAAACTGCTCGGCGCGGCGCCCGCCGCCGAACCCGCGGTCGCGGTCGTCGCGTCGGTCGAACCGGTGGCCATCGTGGGCATGGGATGCCGGCTTCCCGGGGGCGTCGGATCCCCCGAGGAACTGTGGGAGTTGGTCGCCTCCGGCCGCGAGGGGATCTCGGGGCTCCCGACGGACCGCGGCTGGGACGTCGACGGGCTGTACGACTCCGATCCCGACCGGCCGGGCAAGACCTATGCCCGCGAGGGCGGCTTCCTCCACGGCGCGGCCGAGTTCGACGCGGGCTTCTTCGGTATCGCGCCACGCGAGGCGCTGGCCATGGACCCGCAACAACGGCTGCTCCTGGAAACCGCCTGGGAGGCGTTCGAGCACGCGGGCATCCGCCCGGAGTCGGTGCACGGCAGCCGGACGGGTGTGTACATCGGCGCGTTGGGCCAGGAGTACGGCTCGCCGCTGCACGAGGCCCCGGAGGGGACGGACGGCCTGCTGGCGACCGGTACGACGAACAGCGTGATCTCCGGCCGGCTGGCCTACGTCCTCGGGCTGGAAGGCCCGGCGATCACCACCGACACGGCGTGCTCGTCGTCCCTGGTGGCGCTGCACCAGGCGGCGTACGCGTTGCGCCAAGGGGAGTGCACCCTCGCGGTGGCGGGCGGCGTGACGGTGCTGACCGCACCGGGGCTGTTGACCGAGTTCAGCAGGCAGCGAGGGCTGGCACCCGACGCCCGGATCAAGGCGTTCGCGGCCTCCGCCGACGGCACGGCCTGGGGTGAGGGCGTCGGCGTCGTCATCCTGGAGCGGCTCTCCGACGCACGGCGCAACGGGCACCGCGTCCTCGCCGTCATCCGCGGCTCGGCCGTCAACCAGGACGGTGCGAGCAACGGCCTCACCGCCCCCAACGGACCATCGCAGGAGCGTGTCATCCGGCAGGCGCTGGCCAACTCCGGGGTTCGGGCCGACGAGGTCGATGCGGTCGAGGCGCACGGTACGGGCACCGCGCTGGGCGATCCGATCGAGGCGCAGGCGTTGTTGGCGACCTACGGTCAAGAGCGGCCGGAGGATCGGCCGTTGTGGTTGGGTTCGCTGAAGTCGAACATCGGCCACACGGTGGCCACCGCCGGCGTCGCCGGTGTGATCAAGATGGTGATGGCCCTGCGGCACGGGGTGCTACCCCGCACGTTGAATGTGGACGAGCCGACCCCGCACGTCGACTGGACGGCGGGCGCGGTGGAATTGCTGACCGAGGCGCGGGCTTGGCCGGAGACGGGTCGTCCACGCCGCGCCGGGGTCTCCTCCTTCTCGATCAGTGGGACGAACGCGCATGTGATCGTGGAGCAGGCTCCTGAGGGTGGGGGTGTGGTCGGGCGGGGTGTGTCGGGGCCGGTGGTGGTGGCGGAC
>NZ_JBVHLU010000237.1:0-4155 GCF_055558835.1 Embleya sp. NPDC025285 | reverse complement strand
CGGCGGGCCGAGTTGCCGGTGGCGGATGTGGTGGCCGTGCGGATTCGGGAGGTGGCGCGGGGGCTGGGTGTGAGTCCCGCGACGTTGCTGCATGTGGCCTGGGCGCGGGTGTTGTCGGTGTTGGCGGGGCGGGACGATGTCGTTTTCGGGACGGTGTTGTTCGGTCGGATGAACGCGGGTGCCGGTGCCGATCGTGCGCTGGGTCTGTTCATGAACACGTTGCCGGTGCGGGCGCGTACCGAGGGCGTGGGCGCCTTGGCGGCAGTTGCCGCGATGCGGGACCAACTCGCCGCGTTGCTCGAACACGAGCACGCACCGCTCTCGCTCGCGCAGCAGGCGAGCGGGATCACCGGCGACGCACCGCTGTTCACCGCCTTCTTCAACTACCGCTACAGCGGCGAGCCGGAGAATGGGCGCGAGGCCGACCCGCGGCCGGGCCCGGGCGCGCCCGACGGTCGCACCGACGACGACACGATGGGCGTTCGTACGGTCTTCATGGAGGACCTGACCAACTTCCCGCTGGTGGTGTCCGTGGATGACCTCGGCGCCGAGGGCTTCGGGTTGACCGTGGACGCGGCGGCGCCGGTCGATCCGCATGTGGTCACGCGGATGTTGCACACCACGATCGAGAACTTCCTCACCGTCCTGGCCGACGCCACCGCGCGTACGGTCGGCGCGGACGGCGTGGGCCTCCCGAACACGGCCGCCGGCGACGTTCCGCTGGGCAGCGTGGACGTACTGGACGACGCCGAGCGGTCCCGGCTGCTGCTGGACTGGAACGACACCGCGCTGGACGTTCCCACGGCCACGGTTCCGGAGTTGTTCGCGGCCCAGGTGGCCCGGGCACCGCACGCGGTGGCCGTGGCCGGTGACGGGTTCGAGCTGAGCTACGCGGAGTTGCACGCCCGGGCCGATCGGCTGGCGCGGTACCTGGCCGGGTCGGGGGTCGGGCCGGAGTCGGTCGTCGCCGTGCTGCTGGAGCGTGGCGTCGAACTGGTGGTGGCGCTGCTCGCGGTCTGGAAGGCCGGCGCGGCCTACCTGCCGATCGACCCCAAGCAGCCGACCGACCGGATCATGTTCATGCTCACCGACAGCCGGGCGATGGCGCTGGTGGGCACGGAAGAGCTCCTGGAGGACCTGCCGCTCGGGCACATCCTGACGATCGCGCTGGACGACGACCGGGTGCGGGGCGCCGTCGCGGCGCCCGCGACCGGACCCGCAACGGTCGCCGCGGCCCGGCCCGAGGGCCTCGCCTACGTGATCTACACCTCGGGCTCGACGGGCACGCCCAAGGCCGTCCTGGTGTCGCACGCCGGCGCGGTGAACCTGGTCGCGGCACGCGGACTCGACCTGGACGGGAACAGCCGGGTGCTCCAGTTCGCCTCGGTGGGCTTCGACGCCGCGACCTGGGAGCTGCTGATGGCACTGTGCTCGGGAGCACGTCTCGTGGTGGCGCCGGCGGAAGAACTCCTGCCCGGCGCGGGCCTGATCGACCTCGTCGATCGGCACCGGGTGACCCACCTGCTGCTGCCGCCCACCGTGCTGGGCCTCCTCGACCCCGACGATCTTCCGTCGGTCTCCACACTCCTGTCCGGCGGCGAGGCGCTGGACGCCGAACTGGTGGCCGGATGGGCGCCGGGTCGGCGATTGATCAACGCCTACGGGCCGACGGAGATGTCGGTGGTGGCGACCATGTCCGAGCCGCTGCGGCCGGGCGACGAACCGGTGATCGGCGCGCCGATCGTCAACACCCGCGCCTACGTGCTCGACGAGTACCTCAACCCGGTGCCGCCGGGAGTGGTCGGCGAGCTGTACGTGGCCGGCGCGGGCGTCGCGCGGGGCTACCTGGGCCGTCCCGGGCTCACCGGCCTGCGCTTCGTCCCGGACCGGTTCGCCGCCGACGGGTCGCGGATGTACCGGACCGGGGACCGGGTCGGGTGGACCGACGACGGGCGGTTGAGGTTCGCCGGGCGGGCGGACGACCAGATCAAGATCCGCGGCTTCCGGATCGAACCGGGGGAGATCGAGGCGCTGTTGGTCGCTCATCCGCGGGTGGCCCGGGCCGCGGTGATCGCCCGTGAGGACGTGCCGGGCGACAAGCGGCTCGTCGCCTACGTCGTGGCCGCCGCCGCAAGCGGCCAGGCCGCCGTGCTCGATCACGAACTCCCGGAGCTGCTGCGCCGATTCGCGGCGGAGAAGATGCCCGAGTACATGGTGCCCGCTGCCGTGGTCGTGCTGTCCGTGCTGCCGATGACGCCGAACGGGAAGCTGGACCGCAAGGCACTGCCCGCGCCGGAGTACACCGGAGCCGGCGACGCGGGCCGGGCCGCGACCGATGCCCGGGAGGAAATCCTGTGCGGGGTGTTCGCCCAGGTTCTGGGTCTGGAGACGGTCGGCGTCGACGACGACTTCTTCGACCTCGGCGGGCACTCGCTGCTGGCGACCCGGTTGGTGTCCAGGGTGCGTGCGGTGCTGGGTGCGGAGATCGCGATTCGGGAGCTGTTCGAGGCGCCCACCGCGGCCACGCTCGCGGCGCGGATCGCCGAGTCGGGGACGGGTGCGGTACGCCCGGCGCTGACCGTGCGCAAGCGACCCGAGCCGCTGCCGTTGTCCTTCGCCCAGCGGCGGTTGTGGTTCATCGAACAGTTGGAGGGCCCGAACCCGACGTACAACATCCCGGTGGTGGTGGGCCTGTCGGGCGACCTGGACGAAGAAGCGCTGGCGGACGCGCTGCGGGACGTGATCGCACGGCACGAGGTGCTGCGTACCGTGTTCCCGGTCGCGGACGGCGAGCCGTACCAGCACGTCCTCGACCCGGCCGGGTTCGAGTGGGAGCTGCGGGTGCGCCGCGTCGCAGCCGACGAACTGGCGCCGGCGGTCGCTCGGGCGAGCGAGTACGCCTTCGACCTGTCCACCGAAATACCGATCCGTGCATGGCTGTTCCGCTCCGAGGAGGAGTGCGTTCTGGTCGCGGTGGTGCATCACATCGCGGGCGACGGATGGTCGTGGGAACCGCTGGGCCGGGACATCGCCCAGGCGTACACGGCCCGCCGCGCGGGCGAGGAGCCGGCGTGGGAGCCGCTGCCGGTGCAGTACGCCGACTACGCGCTGTGGCAGCGCGAGTTGCTGGGCGGCGAGGGCGACCCGAACAGTGTGTTGTCGGCCCAGGTCGCCTACTGGCGCGAGACCCTGGCCGGAATGCCCGAGGAACTCCCCTTGCCGGTCGACCACTCGCGTCCGCCGGTCGCCACTCACGTCGGCCACAGCGTGCCGTTGGAGATCCCGGCCGAGACGCACACTCGTGTGGTCGAACTGGCGCGGGCCGAGGGCGTGACCGTGTTCATGGTCCTCCAGGCCGCGCTGGCGGTGCTGTTGTCGAAGCTGGGCGCCGGTTCCGACATCCCGATCGGCGCGGCCGTCGCCGGACGCACCGACGAGGCACTGGACGACTCGGTCGGGTGTTTCGTGAACAGCCTGGTGATGCGCACCGACCTCTCCGGAGACCCCACGTTCCGCGAACTGCTGGGCCGGGTCCGCGACGCCGGACTGGGCGCGTTCGGCAACCAGGACGTGCCGTTCGAGCGATTGGTGGAGGAACTCGCGCCCGCCCGTTCGCTCGCCCGGCACCCACTCTTCCAGGTCATGCTCACGGTGCAGAACAACGCGCGCGCCGCGCTGGACCTGCCCGGCGTACGCACCGACGCGCCGACCACGGACGCCGCCTCGGACCTGCCCTCGGTGGCCAAGTTCGACCTGGACGTCACCGTCGCCGAGGCGTTCGACCGGCATGGCCGGCGTGCCGGCCTGCTGGGTTGGGTGACCGGCACCGCGGACCTGTTCGACGCGGACACCGTCCGGTCGATCACCGATCGATGGGTCCGGGCCCTGGCCGAACTGACCGCAGAGCCGAGCACCCGAATGGGCACGCTTGACGTGCTGGACGCGGACGAGCGTGCGCGTGTGTTGGTGGAGTGGAACGACACGTCTGCCGAGGTGGCTCGGGCGTCGGTGGTGGGGTTGTTGGGCCGGTGGGTGGAGGGGTCTCCGGATGCGGTGGCGCTGGTGTGTGGTGGGGAGGAGGTGTCGTTCGGGGAGTTGGATGCGCGGTCGGGTCGGTTGGCGGGCTATCTGACCGGTTTGGGGGTGGGTCGGGAG
>NZ_JBVHLU010000236.1:0-4177 GCF_055558835.1 Embleya sp. NPDC025285 | reverse complement strand
CCCCCCCCCCCCTCCCCCCCCCCCCCCCCCCCCCCCCCCCCCCCCCCCCCCCCCCCCCCCCCCCCCCCCCCCCCCCCCCCCCCCCCCCCCCCCCCCCCGCGTTCGTGCGAGGAACCGCCGGGGAGAGGGAGACGACCAGGCCTGTCCGGCGGATCTTGGTGGATCGGGCCGCCGGACAGGGCCTAGCCGGAGATCTGGATCTCGTAGGGCGCCGACTCCACACCGGAGGCGGACACCACGCACAACTCCACTCGGCCCGGGTCCACGTCGACCGGGACCGGGACCACCACGCACGCGTCGGAGGGGTTGGCGAAACCGGTGTCGGCCGGGATCAGCGGGGCGTGCACGTGCACCGCGCCGAACTTGACCACCACGCGTGCGAGCAGGTCCGCCTCGTGCGAGCCGCCCGCCGCGAGGTTGATCCCGCGCACCTCGATGTCGTCGCCCTGGCGCACCGCCGAGTCCAGGTCGCCGCGGGTGCGCACGCGGACCACGGACAGGATCACCGGGCGGTCGTTCTCGGCCAGCTTGCCCGCGAGGTAGGTGACCACCGAGACCAGGGCGAGCGCGACCAGCGTGGCGGGGATGTCCGGGAGCCGGTCCGGGTCGCGGGCCAGGCCGACCACGACGAAGCCCACCGCGACCAGGTTGACCAGGACGTACTGCGCGTCCACGAAGGAGGCCCGGCCCGCGTCGTCGGTCACCAGGTCGCGCAGCGAGGCCTGGTCGGCGCGCAACTTCTGGAGCACGCGTCGGCCGACCTTGTCGCCGACGATGCGGCGGACCGCCACCGCGGCGAGCAGCGGCGCCGCCACCAGGGTGATCTGGTCCAGCGCGATGTCGCCGAGCCGGTCCAGGAGCCGATCGCGATCGCCGGTCCCGGACGCGGAGGCGAGCCGCATGCCCAGGAAGGCGAAGCAGTACATCAGCGCCACCATCCACAGCGCGGCGACCGCCTTGGAGGTGGACAGACGGCCGTCCAGGCCCCGTACGGGCGCGAACACGCCGCCGCCCGCCCGGGCGGCCCACCCGACCACGCTGAGCACTCCGGCGACCACCACGGCGGCCACGATCCCGGCGGTGCGCGAGCCGGTCCAGCCGGCGCCGATCGCGGTGAGTGCCTGGACCAGGACCAGTACGGCGACCAGGAGCCACAACACGATCAGCGCGCGCCCGCCGAGAACTTGCAGCCAGGCGCGTCCCTGGGCCCGGCGTACTGCGGCCAACTCCTGCGCCTTGCCGCGCAGTTCGTCGGAGATCCACTGGCGCGCGCCGCCGTCGGAGTGGGCGACCGCCGAGGGCACACCCTCCTTGCGGGCCAGTGCCCGCCGCAACGTCTCGAAATCGGCGACGGTCCTGCGGTATTCCTCCCGGACCACGCAATGACAGTCCGGTCCGTGCACACCGACACCGTGCGCCACTTCGCCACGCCCTCCCCACCACCACATACGAACGTGCTCGTTCAGCGGCACATTGTGCCGCATCCGAGGGAGGTCGCACGGGCCCGGTCGGGTGATCGCACGGATTGTCGATCGAACATCCGACGCAACGTCAACTTCCGTGTCCCACAAGGCGTCCCGCCGGCTCGCCGAGAAGACCCGGGCAAGCCCCGGACGGACCGCCGGCCCCCGTCCGAAATCGGGCGGAGGCCGGCGAAAGCACGTGCGAGCGGGCGGGGACTACTCCCACTCGATGGTGCCCGGGGGCTTGCTGGTGACGTCCAGCGTGACCCGGTTGATCTCCCGGACCTCGTTGGTGATCCGGTTGGAGATCCGGGCCAGCAGGTCGTAGGGCAGCCGCGACCAGTCGGCCGTCATGGCGTCCTCGGAGGACACCGGGCGCAACACGATCGGGTGGCCGTAGGTACGGCCGTCGCCCTGCACGCCGACCGAGCGCACGTCCGCGAGCAGCACGACCGGGCACTGCCAGATCTCCCGATCCAGGCCCGCCCGGGACAACTCCTCACGAGCGATCGCGTCCGCCTCGCGCAGGATCTCCAGCCGGTCCGCGGTGACCTCGCCGATGATCCGGATGCCCAGACCGGGGCCCGGGAACGGCTGGCGCCAGACGATCTCGGACGGCAGGCCCAACTGCTCGCCGACCGCGCGCACCTCGTCCTTGAACAGCTTGCGCAGCGGCTCGATCAGCTTGAACTGGAGGTCCTCGGGCAGCCCGCCCACGTTGTGGTGCGACTTGATGTTCGCGGTACCGGTGCCGCCGCCGGACTCGACCACGTCCGGATACAGCGTGCCCTGGACCAGGAACTCGACCTCCTCGCCGTGCGCGCCGGCCTCGGCGACCACCTCGGCCGCGGCCTGCTCGAACACACGGATGAACTCGCGCCCGATGATCTTCCGCTTCTCCTCGGGGTCGGTGACCCCGGCGAGCGCGGTCAGGAAGCGCTCCTGCGCGTTCACCACCTTGAGCGAGACGCCGGTGGCCGCAACGTAGTCGCGCTCGACCTGCTCGGGCTCGCCCTTGCGCAGCAGCCCGTGGTCCACGAACACACAGGTGAGCTTGTCGCCCACCGCACGCTGCACGAGCGCCGCGGCGACCGCGGAGTCCACGCCGCCGGACAGGCCACAGATCACGTGCTTGTCGCCGACCGTCTCGCGGATCAGCTCGACCTGCTCCTCGACGATGTTGACCATCGTCCAGTTCGCCGAGAGCTTCGCGCCCACCTTCAGGAAGCGCTCCAGGATGGCCTGGCCGTGCTCGCTGTGCATCACCTCGGGGTGGTACTGCACGCCGTACAGCCGCGCCCCGTCGTTCTCGATCGCGGCGACCGGCGCACCCGCGCTGGTCGCGGTGACCGTGAAGCCCTCGGGCGCGCCGGAGACCGAGTCGCCGTGCGACATCCACACCGACAACGCGGTGGGCAGCCCGTCGAACAACGTGCCGGTCGTCCCGGTCACGGTCAGCGGCGTCGCGCCGAACTCGGCGAGACCGGTCTTCTCGACCACGCCGCCCAGCGACTGCGCCATGGCCTGGAAGCCGTAGCAGATGCCGAGCACCGGCACGCCGGCCTCGAACAGCGCCGGGTCGATGCTGGGCGCGTCGTCCGCGTACACCGAGGAGGGGCCGCCGGACAGGATGATCGCGGCCGGCCGCTTCGCGAGCATCTCCGCGACGGGCATGCTGTGCGGCACGATCTCGCTGTACACGCGGGCCTCGCGCACCCGGCGGGCGATGAGCTGGGCGTACTGGGCACCGAAGTCGACGACGAGGACGGTCTCGGTGCCGCCCCCGTCCGGGCTGGCAAAGGTCACGAGGGGCCTTCCGGCGAAGCGAAAAAAGGGGTGGACGCCGATTCTACCGGCGCCGCCCGGGTGACCCCGGCTGGTGTCCGCGCCGGCGGGCCCGGCATACTGACGGCCATGTCCTCGTTCGGCGTGACGCGCAGCTTTACCTATGGCACCGGGATCCCCGGCGCCGCCGTCACCGCCTGAACGAGTACAGCCACAGGCAGACGAAGACGCCCCGGGTCCGGTACCCGGGGCGTCTTCGCGTTCACCGCCGCCGCCCCGGAGCACGGACCCCCTCCGGAGAGCAGGCCATCGATGGCAGACACCACCACCACGAACCCGCAGTCCCCCGACGACGTGATCGGCGCGGGGCGGGCCCGGATCGACGATCTCGACCGGCGGATCATCGCGCTGATCACCGAGCGGGTGGACGCCTCGGCGGAGATCCAGCGGGTCCGTGTCGCGTCCGGCGGGAATCGGGTGCAGTTGTCCCGCGAGATGGAGGTGATCGCCCGCTACCGCGAGGGCTTGGGCAAGCCGGGCACGACCGTGGCGCTGACGCTTTTGGAGCTGTGTCGGGGTCGGGTCCGGCCGCAGGCGTAACCTCACCGCGCCGGCCGTCGTTGTGACTGATGGCCGGCCCGCTTGATGCGCGGGCCGGGCAACGCAGGACCGCCGACGCGATGAGGCGCGCTCAACCAGTGCGCCGTGGGACCTCGCGTCGGTGCCGTGACCGGGACGCAGGGGACAGCAACCGGTCACAACCCCGCCGGTGGCCGGTGTCGGGGACGCTCGACACCGGCCGCCGCGCCTTGGGGGGGGGGGGGGGGGGGGGGGGGGGGGGGGGGGGGGGGGGGGGGTGGGGGCGGGGGGGGGGGGGGGGGGGGGGGGGGGGGGGGGGGGGGGGGGGGGGGGGGGGGAGTGGGGGCGAA
>NZ_JBVHLU010000235.1:0-4257 GCF_055558835.1 Embleya sp. NPDC025285 | reverse complement strand
CATCCGTGTACTTCGACGGACGTCCCACTTGGACTTCCCTTCCTGGACCTCACGATCCAAGTTTCAAGGTGTCCATGATCAAGGGGAAACCTCAGAGCTTGCGCAGGATCCGGCCGGCGATCTCGCCCGCCATGCCAAGGACACCTGACCGCGATCCGCTCTGGGGGCACGCCGGTCGCCTGGCTCGTGCGCAACCCGGATTCGAGTTCGACGCCCTTCATCGACGACACGACGACGCTTTCGGACCCGATGTGCCGCGCGCCGGCGCAGCCGGGTTCGCGCGCAGGGAATCGAGCGTGGGCTGATCCACTCTCGCGTGCTCGCCGATCGGAGGACTCGTCGGTAGCGGGCTTTCGGTAGCGGTCCAGGAGGTAGCCGCGCATGCGGTGCACGCGCACTTCGGGAGCGGAGTCCTTGTAGGTGAGGTCGCCCATCAGGACGTAGCGCCAACGCCGGTCGGCCAGGAGCCTGCG
This sequence comes from Embleya sp. NPDC025285, assembly GCF_055558835.1. Lineage (NCBI taxonomy): Bacteria > Bacillati > Actinomycetota > Actinomycetes > Kitasatosporales > Streptomycetaceae > Embleya > Embleya sp. NPDC025285. The sequence continues at coordinate 3,784 of NZ_JBVHLU010000235.1, read as the reverse complement.
AGCGCTTGCGCGCCTGGTCCAACGCGCCCCCACCCACACAATTACAGGCCCTCATGAACTCGGTCGGTGCAGGCCACTGCTTGCACCTCTATCTCCCGAACCAACAAACCACTGGTAGGAGTAAAGAGCACGTCATCCGAATCAAATGGCCTCTTCGAGCCACTATTTCGGGCGCATCACACTAGCCGTACCCTTGGGGTCCATTGGCCCCATGCCCGGAGGACAGCTGTCATGCCTGACGTAGTCGTATGCGGCCCCGCAACGTGGAACCTTATCGTTGCCGTGCCGGAGTTGCCGCGCGCGGAACCTCACACGCTCCAGGCGCTCGACAGCTACGAGTCCCTCGGGGGCACGTCAGCGGGCAAGGCGCTGCACCTGACAGACCTGGGCCGGCCCATGGTGCTGCACACGGTCGTCGGCACCGATGAAGCAGCCACGCGCATTCTGCGAACGCTCCGGGAAGCAGGTGTCGACGTCCGCGCCAAGCTGGCAACCGGACCCAGCGAACGGCATCTCAACCTCATGAGCCGAAGCGGGGAACGGCTGTCCATCTATCTCGCCACCCCCGGCGACGAAGCAGGTGACGGTGACCGCGAGCTACATCACGCACTCGCATCCGCCCGGGCCGTCGTCATGGATCTCTCTTCGCACACAAGGCGGCTCCTCGATGACGTGCGTGGCACCGGCGTACCGATCTGGACGGACATCCACGACTATGACGGTGAATCATCATTCCACCAACCATTCATCCAAGCCGCGACACATGTGTTCATGAATGGCGATGGCATCGCGAAACCCCTCGACTTCATGCATGCGACGATCAACAGGGGTGCCGACACGGTTGTATGCACGCTCGGCCCTGACGGCGCGATCGCCGTCAACCGTGACCACGCCGTTCACCACGCACCGGCAGCGCCGATGCGGCGGATAGTGGACACGAACGGGGCCGGCGACGCGTTCATGGCGGGATTCCTTCACGTATCTCTGGACGGAGCAACGCTCCAAGCCGCGCTAACAGCAGGTGCACAGCAGGCACGCGTCGCCCTCGCAAGCCCGCATCTCAGCACCCTGCTGGACGCCCCGAATCCGGCAAGATAGAAGGGCTGCTGCTGCGTTCCTCAAAGGGCGTACACGAACCAGCGCCGGGACGCGCGCGTCGGAGCCCGATCTGCCCCATATCCAAGATCCGGCATGGGCGTTGAGTGGCTCACATCCTTGCGCGAGCAGCGCATCGGCACCGCGCTCGATCGCGGTCATCACGTCGGGATGGATCTTGACCTCGTCCAGTTCCCGGATGACGTGCACGCGTCGAGGCAGGTCGGGATTGTACGTTGCGGAGACCGGGGAATGCCATGGGTCGCGCACGTCTGCCCCGGCCATGACATGGAATGCGAGCCGAAGATCTTCGATGCGCCGAGCCACGGGCCCTTGCCCGTCCATCCGTCGCCCCGAACGTCGAGGCAGGCGCGTTCGGGAGGTGTGCTGCGGGCGGGCATGAACCTCGCCAGGCCCTGCCGTGGGTCGCGCAGACCCGTCCCGGGGGTCGCGACGGCGACGTCCAGGCCGAGACCGGCGATCCGTTTGCGGGCCGCGTCGGCCAGGTCGGGATCGACCTCGACGCTCACGACCGCGCCCGGCCCCGCCCACCCGGCGAGCAGTGCGGCGTTCCACGGCCGCGTAGCCGGCGCCGTCCCACCGCCACAGCCGATCCGGCGCGAACACGTCCCGCAGCACCGACTCCACCGCCGCCCGAATCCACGGCGCCTGCCCGGGCCACTGCCCGCGGTGGTCCATTTCGTCGGCCAACCGCTGGACCGAGGATCGCGCCGGGTTCGCCGAATTCGGCGCGCGCGCCGATCGCGCGGCGATCCTGGACGCGGACCCCACGCCCCGGCCCGAGTTCGGCGACGGCGGGCCCGACTACACCGACCTGCACGCCGTCACCGACGACGCCCTCGACCGGTGCTGGGACACGATCCTGCGCGCGATCCCGCACCTCTTGGACGCGGGCACCATGACCGGCGACCGCCCCGCAACGTGCGTCGGAACCACCAACCCACCGCCCCCGCGGACCGCCGCACCGTGACGCGTCACGTGAGCGACGGCACCCGATCACCGTCCCGCCCCGGACGCTGCGCGGGTGGGATCTCCGCGACGGCGAAGGCGACGCCGCACAACACCAAGAAGGGGGACGCCCGTGTCCGGGTCCGGCTGGTTCGCCGATCCCGACGCGTTCGCCGCGCCCGAGACCGAGGCGGCTCGTCGACATCGCACAGCGCCGCTGTCGCGGGTTCGTGGGTGTTCCGACGCGGTATCGACGGCTGCCCTGACCGGCCCGGGCGTGGTGGCCGTTCGCGCCATTCGTACGTGATTTTCGTCCATCGATCCGCGCTGACCGTCCGGTCCCCGTTCGGGTCGGCTGTACTGGACCGGACCGTGCGCGTGATGTAGTCATCGGCTGCCCGGCCCGTGCCACGCCCGGTCACCTTCCAGGAAACGAGGCGTCCCTTGACACCCATCCCGGCGGGCAGGGCTTACCTCCTTCGAAACGCTCAGAGCAACCTGTTCCTGAACGTCGTTGCCCACAGCAACGCGGAGTCGGCCAGACTGGAGCAGTACCACCTGTCGCAGACCAACCGAATGAGCCAGGTGTGGCACGTCTTTCCTCTGGACTTCGGGCGCTACCTCCTGGTGAACATGTCCAGCGGTTTCGTCGTCAACATCGTCTCGAACAGCACGCAGCCGTCCGCCCCCGCCGAGCAGTTCCACCTTCAGTTGCCTCAGGACCGGCCCACCCAGGAGTGGGTGTTACGCCCTGTCGTCGGAAACGACATCCTCGAGATCATCAACGCCGAGAGCCAACTGAACCTCAACGTCGTCGGGTTCAGCCGGCAGGAGTCGGCGCGCATCGAGCAGTACACCAGGGCAAGCGGTACAAATTTTCAATCCCAGACGTGGTTGTTCCATGTCGAACGCGAGTACAGGCCCGTCCTCGACCTGCAGCCGGGGAACGACAACATCGGTGACGTCAACCGCATGACCAGCTTCGCCGACCCCAAGCCCGCCAGCACGACCCCCGTCCTGGCCGGATCGATGGCCTACCCTTTCCCGCTGGTCCGCGACCCCGCGTACTCCCGCGAGCGCCAGTCCCGGGAGAATCCCTACTACATCCTGCGCAAATTCGGGTTCTGGACGAAGGTCTTCTTCTACGACCACGGCGGGGCCTCGGAGTACACGCATCGGGAGACCACCCGGGTGGGTCTGACCACGACCAACTCCACGACGGTCGAGAACACCACCGGCATATCCGTCTCGGCCGAGGCCAGCTTCGGGTTCAGGGGTTTCGGCGCGTCGTTGAGCACCACCATGAGCCAGCAGTTGAGGGTCGAAACGACGAAAACCGTGTCCCACGAGTCTTCCCGCGAAGTGCAGATCACGCGGACCTACCCCGCGGGCCACCGGGTCGCCGAGGCGATCTGGTACCGCGACGACAGGTTCGTCCTCGAACGTCTGGACGGTTCCAGAGTGCTGGAGTGGGTCACCCGCAACCCGAACCGCACAGTCGCCGACACTTTCCGGGGCTAGGACCAATACCGGTGTTTTAGGTCTTTCTGCGGCGGGTTGGGGTGGTGCGGGTCGGTCCGACGAGCGTGACGTCGGGTGGGTTCGGTGGGGGTGTGTTGCGGTGTTCGGTTCGCTTGAGCGCCCAGTTGGACATCTTGCGCTTGATGACGCGGGGGTTGGAGCGTAACCGCCTCGGCGGCAGGGGCCGTTCGTGGATCTC
>NZ_JBVHLU010000234.1:0-4274 GCF_055558835.1 Embleya sp. NPDC025285 | reverse complement strand
GCGGGCCGGGCCGATGCACTCGGCCCGGCCCGCCCGCGTTCGTGCCAGGAGGTTCGCGCGCTACAACTTCTGCACCGGCGCGTAGCGCAGCAGCAGGGTCTTCTCGCCGCCCGCGCCGAAGTCGATCGTGGCCTTGGCCTTGTCACCGGTCTCGGCGGTGGAGACCACGGTGCCCAGACCGAACTTGTCGTGGGTGACCCGGTCGCCGGGGGACAGCGCGAGGATCGGCCGCTCCTTGATCTGCGCGCCCTTGCCGAAGCCGCCGCGCGAGCCGACCGTCGACTTGGTCGCGGACAGCGCCTTGGCCGCCGACGGGGACGTACCGCGCCAGTCGACCAGCTTCTCGGGCAACTCGCCCAGGAAGCGCGACGGCGGGTTGTACGACGGCGCGCCCCACGCGCTGCGCATCTTCGCGAGCGTGACGTGCAGCCGCTCCCGGGCGCGGGTGATGCCGACGTAGGCCAGTCGGCGCTCCTCCTCCAGTTCCTTCGCGTCGCCCAGCGAGCGCATGTGCGGGAAGACGCCGTCCTCCAGACCGGTCAGGAACACCGTGGGGAACTCCAGGCCCTTGGCGGTGTGCAGGGTCATCAGCGTGACCACGCCGCCGTCCTCGCCGTCGGTGGGGATCTGGTCCGAGTCCGCCACCAGGGAGACCCGCTCCAGGAAGTCGGCCAACGTGCCGGAGCCACCCTCCTGAGCCTGGGCTTGTTCGAACTCCAGTGCCACCGCCGCGAGTTCCTGGAGGTTCTCGATCCGGGTCTCGTCCTGCGGGTCGCTGGACGCCTGCAACTCGGCCAGGTAGCCGGTCTGTTCCAGGATCGCCTCCAGCACGGTCGCCGGGCCCGCGCCGCCGTCCACGACCGCGGTGAGGTCGTCGAGCAGTTGCACGAAGCCCTTGACCGCGTTGGCGGACCGCTTGGCCAGGCCCGGCGCGTCCTCGGCGCGGCGCAGTGCCTGGGCGAACGGGATCCGGTCGCGGGTGGCGAGCACCTCCAGGCACGCCTCGGCCCGGTCGCCGATGCCGCGCTTGGGCACGTTCAGGATCCGCCGCAGCGAGACGGTGTCGTCCGGGTTGGCCAGCAGCCGCAGGTAGGCGAGCACGTCCCGGACCTCGCGGCGCTCGTAGAAGCGCACACCGCCGACGACCTTGTACGGCAGCCCGACCCGGATGAAGACTTCCTCGAACACGCGGGACTGGGCGTTGGTCCGGTAGAACACCGCGACCTGGCCCGGCTTGGTCTTGCCCGCGTCGGTGAGCCGGTCCACCTCGTCCGCGACGAACTGGGCCTCGTCGTGCTCGTCGTCGGCGACGTACCCGACGATGGGGGTGCCCTCGCCGGCGTCCGTCCACAGGTTCTTCGCGCGCCGATTGCTGTTGCGCTCGATCACCGCGTTGGCCGCGCTGAGGATGGTCTGCGTCGAGCGGTAGTTCTGCTCCAGCAGGATCGTCGTGGCGTCGGGGTAGTCGGCCTCGAAGTCGAGGATGTTGCGGATGGTCGCGCCGCGGAACGCGTAGATCGACTGGTCCGCGTCACCCACCACGCACAGCTCGGCCGGTTCGATCTCGGCCAGGCCCGCCTCGGCAGGGTTCACCAGGTCGCCGTCGACCGTGCGCCGGGGGCCGCTGCCCGCCGCGCCGCCGACCAGTTCGCGCACCAGCGTGTACTGCGCGTGGTTGGTGTCCTGGTACTCGTCGACCAGCACGTGTCGAAAACGCCGCCGGTAGTGCTCCGCGACGTCCGGGAACGCCTGGAGCAGATGCACCGTGGTCATGATCAGGTCGTCGAAGTCCAGCGCGTTGGCCTGGCGCAGCCGCTCCTGGTACATCGTGTACGCCTGAGCGAGTATGCGCTCGGTCTCGTTGATCGCCTTCGCCGCGAAGTCCTCGTGGTCGACCAGCTCGTTCTTGAGGTTGGAGACCTGGGCGTTGAACTTGCGCGGCGGGAACTTCTTCGGGTCCAGGTCCAGGTCGCGGCAGACCATCGCCATCAGCCGCTGCTGGTCGGCGGAGTCGTAGATGGAGAACGACGAGCTCATGCCGAGCTTCTTGTACTGCTGCCGCAGGATGCGTACGCACGCCGAGTGGAACGTGGACACCCACATGGCCCGGGTGCGCGGCCCGACCAGCGCCTCGACCCGTTCGCGCATCTCGGCGGCGGCCTTGTTGGTGAAGGTGATCGCCAGGATCTCGCCGGGGTGCACGTCCCGGGCCGCGAGCAGATACGCGATCCGGTGGGTCAGCACGCGCGTCTTGCCGGAGCCCGCGCCGGCCACGATGAGCAGCGGGGACCCCTCGTGCACGACCGCGGCGCGCTGCTGCGGGTTCATTCCGTCCAGCAGCCGCGCCGGATCCACGACCGGGCGCGGCGCGCCGTTGCGGTAGTAGGCGTCGCGCGGTTCGGGCGGCGGTGCGTACTGCCCTTCGTACAGGTCGTCCGGATAGTCCTCCGGAAGGCCGTACACGTGGTTCTCGTCCGGCTCGGGCGGCAGCGGAATGTCGTCCGCGGGGCTCGTGGGGGACTTCTTGGCCGCGGTCTCGAAACCGGGCAGGGGGATGTCGTCGAAGAGGCTGCTCATCGTTCCCCGAGTCTAGGTGGGTAACAAGCGAGTCGTGCTCGGCCCTTTGTACAGAGCGGAGATCATTGCGCCGACGACGGGTTTTCGCCGCCGGCATCACGTCGATCGGGATCGGTGGATCACCGGTCGGGGATCGATCCGATCAAGGGAGTACATCGTGCTGGACGATCGTGACGTGGAACGGGTGCTGGTGTTGGCCGCGCACCCGGACGACATCGACTACGGGGCGGCGGGGACGGTGGCGACCTGGACCGAGGCCGGCATCGAGGTGAGCTATTGCCTGGTCACCGACGGGGACGCGGGCGGCTTCGACCCGGCGGTGCCGCGATCCGAGATCGGCGGGATCCGGCGGGCCGAGCAGACCGCGGCGGCGGCGCACGTGGGGGTGAAGCGGCTCCACTGGCTCGGCTACCCGGACGGGCGGTTGGCCGCGACCCTCGAACTGCGGCGCGACATCACCCGGGTGATTCGGCAGGTGCGGCCGCAGCGCATGGTGATCCCCAGCCCCGAGCGGGACTGGACGCGGCTCGCGCCCAGCCATCCGGATCATCTGGAGGCGGGCGAGGCGGCGATGCGGGCGATCTACCCGGACGCCCGGAACCCCTTCGCGCACCCCGAGCTGTTGGACGCGGAGGGACTGCGGGAGTGGACCGTGCCGGAGACGTGGTTGTCGCCGACGGGGGATCCGGACCACGCGGTCGAGGTGAGCGCGGTGTTCGAGCGCAAGATGGCGGCGCTGTTGTCGCACGCGAGTCAGACGAGTCATCTGTCCGGGCTGCGCGAGGAGGTCACCGGGATGCTCGGCCGCAATGCCCTGCGGTTCGGTCTGGGCGCGGGGCGGATGGCCGAGGTGTTCCGGGTGGTGGACACCGCCTAGCGCATTCGGCGAGAGATCGAGGACGCGCCCGGGCGGTGAGCCGGCGGGCCCGGCGCCGGCTCAGGTCCACATGACGGCGATGGCGATGTTCGCCACGGTCAGCAGGCCGATCGCGCCGAGGACCTTCGGGGAGACCCGGTCCGCGGCGCGATTGCCCCAGACCAGCAGCAGGATCGCCAGCAGGATCACCAGCTTGGTGCCGATCTTGGCGTTGTCCACGTCCTGGTCCAGGCCCGCCTGGACCACCCCGACCAGCGCCAGACCGGTGACGAGCATGGTCAGCGCACCGTGCGTCATCGCGGGCACGATCCGCACGTCGCCGGTGCGCAGCCCGGACATCTGGGTGAGGAAGCCGCCGAGCAGGGACGCAATGCCCACGATGTGCAGGACCAGCAGGATCTGCCGCAGAACGTCCACGTCGTACAACTCCTCGTCGGCTCCTCGCGCGGCGCCCGGGACGCCGTCGTCGTTGCGGGTCGCAGCTTAGCCGGCGGCCGATAAGGGACCTTCCGGTTGGTCATACGCCGGCAATATGCGCCAAACGGCTCAAGATCGACTTTCGGGAATCCGGGCGCTTTTCCCGTGATACGGGGAGAAGGAAACGGTGACCTTGGTAAAGTTTTGGCAATGCAGAGGCCAATGGTGATGGTCGTGACACGCCTGTGACTAGTGTTCTGCGACAGGCGATCGGCTCGACGTCGGCCACCCGGTCGACACGATCGCCTCCGCCGAATTCGGGGACGCGTTTCGGTGACGGTGGGTGACCACCGTCGTCGCGACGAGAAGCCGGAACCGGGGACCCTCGCAGTCCCTGGGGTGA
>NZ_JBVHLU010000233.1:0-4362 GCF_055558835.1 Embleya sp. NPDC025285 | reverse complement strand
GTCAGCCACGACCGTTCATGATCGCGGCTCCGGTGACCCTCCGTGGCTCTGGCACGGAAATTGATCCAGAACCGAAATTGAGCCGCCGCCGACAACCGGGAAGCCGGAACGCGAGAGTGGACGGGCGCGCACGCGAAAGGAGGGGCGCCCCGGCACATGGGGCGCCCCGGCACATGGGGCGCCCCTCGGTGTGCCGGGCGTCCCCGGCGGCTCACGGACCAGGCAATCATGGCGCGGACACCTGGGCCCGCATTGACGCATTGCGTGTCTGAACAATGGACACCGAGCCCGTGCCGCCACCTGCCACGCAGCGAAGCGCGTGGCACAGTCCGAATCGGACGATACGGCCCCGGCCAGGGTTATGCGCGCGTCGAATTCGATCGATGATCGGTCGACTCATGAGCGGCAAGTCGATCCACCTCCGCCGAAGTCGTGAAGATGGTCGGGAATCTCGGCGACTTCGGCGGGCCCACGACGCGAGGCGTAGTTCACGGTCCCGGGCACCCCGCGTGCATTGCACCCTCCGTCGGCAGACGCTGCAACCACGCCCCGTGCTCGTGCCCTGCTGGCGGGGGGAGCGGAGCGCCTTGCGTTCCTGCTTCACGCGCCCGGCCTACGTCCGACCCCTCCGAGGTCGATCGACACGATCGGTTCGCCCGAAGGCTTGCTCGATCCGCCTTTCGGTTCGATCGTGACATCGATGCCGGTCGCCTGTTCGAGTGTCGGTGCGATCAGCGCGCTTCGGGGGGCGGATCAGGCCGATGGAGCGCATGTGGCCGCGCTCGTTGTACCAACCCTGGTAGACCCGCGCGTTCGACAGTTTCGGCAGCCCGGACGTCAACACCACCGTCGCGTGGAGTGAGCGCGACATGACCACCCGCACCGTGCCGCCCCCCGTGGCCGGCGCCGCGGCCCGGGGCTCGTGGCCGGAATCCTGACCGGCCTCGACGGTGCGTCCCACATCTACGCCGTCGTCGCGGGCGCCACTGTCGCAGGAACCGGCCTGATCGCGTACTGCGCCGCATATACGACGTTCAAGAACCCGTGACCGAAACGCACACGTTGCTTCGGTGACGGGACGCCGAAGTCGGCGTTGTCACGGATCGGGCCCGCCACCATGGATTATTCGGACGCCAGTCGCGGCTCGGGCGATTCCGGAGATGATCCCGCCGACGAGGGTGCGCGTTGTCACACGGGCCGTGGGGTGGCCGACCGACCGGCTGCAACGGTCGGCTGCTGCACCTGGAGGTGAGAACCGCGGTGCTGCGCCCGTCCACACCCGCGGGCCTGGGTTGGCCCCGGCCCCGAGGCCGAATTCCACGTCCTCGATTTCCCGCGCCGCCACCCCCGGGACGCGGTGCCCGCGGCCCGGTTCGACCGGCAAGGGACGCGCCATCGTCGGGTGACGCTTCCGGGGTGTCCTACTCGGTCAGGAAGCGGACGGCGGCGGTGGTGTCGCTCACGAAACCGTGGCCGGGTTCGTGACCCACGCCCATGGTCACGGCCACCACGAGCGTGGCCGACACGGGTGCTGATCGGGGGGTTCGGGGGATGTCCATGCGGTGCCTTCGGTTCACGAGTCGCGTCGGCGGGATCCACCGACGGCCGGCGCGATCCGTACGAACCCTGGGAGCCCGTCCCGCGGTCGTCGATCGCAGGCCCGACCCGGGCCTGCGCCGATGTGCGGGTGCTGCGGTAGCGGCAAGGGCATCGCCACCGCCTTGGCAACGCTGCGGCCACGCGGACCGCAGGCGTCGTGCCCCAGGCATCCGAGGAGAACGGCCGCTTGGCGGTTCGGCCGGTGGCGTGTCCCGGCTTGGTCCCGGGCGAGCGTCGATGCCGACGATTCCCACGCTTTCGCGTCCGACCGGGACGAGAGAGCACGGTCGCACCTCGTCCGTGGGGTACGAGGCGCGCCGGTGGCGACGGGGACGATCGGGTCGGCTGCGGTCACGCCGAGGTTGTCGTGGCCGTGGGGGATCACCGGTCCGGCCTGTGGTGGCATGCTTGGACAGTTGTTCCATCCGGCGTTGCCTCGCCTGCGCGCGGCGCGGTCGGGCAGGCCGTCAGCCGTCGGGACCCGATTGCCGTCGAAGGCCGTCGGGCTCGACGGATGCCGGGATGCCATAGAGGACGTAGGCCGCCCAGTGCAGCGGGTCCGGGTGTTCGGCGGCGGTCCGGTTTCGGGCGTGGCGCAGGGCCCGGCGCGGGTCGCCGTGCGTGGCGTAGTCGGTGTGGAAGGCGGTCGTGAACTCCCGGCTGATGCGGTCGTGGACGCGCCACAGCGTCACCAGGGTCCATCGGGCACCGGCGAGAGTGAACGCGTGGGCCAACCCCTGTGGCCCCTCCTGCACGCGAATGTCACCGAGGCTGGTGTCGCATGCGGACAGGACGACGAGCTCGGTGCCGGAGAGGTCGAGTGCCGCGATGTCCTCGCCGGTCACGATGCCCGAGCCGAGGTCCGACCGGGCAAGCGAGGTGTTGCCGTGGTTCGCGCCGGCCAGGGCGAGCCCGCAGCGCAGCAGAGGACGCGGCAGCGACATCCACAACAGGCCGCTGTCGCTCATCGAGGCCGGGTCGGCGCCGGACAGCGGAGCGAGGACGGCCTGCCGCAGGCTCGGATCGGATTCGTCCAGGAAGAACCCGTGCGTGGCGATGTGCAGGACTCTGGGCGAGCTCGTGGCGAGCAGCAGTTCGCGGGTGGCCGCGGCACCGACGTGAGCCTGTGTGCCCAACAGCGCGGCGACGTCCCGGCCTTCCGTCGCGGTCTCGCGCAGCCGGGGGAATCCGGAGGGAAGGCGCTCCGCGACGACATCGCCGCCCGCGGGTACACCGGAGGCCGCAAAACCGTCCGCCGCTTCCTCAACAGCCTTTCCGAGAAAGAGCTTTCGCCCATAAAGCCACCTCCTCCGCCGCCCGTCCGGGAAGTGGTCCGGTGGATTGTCGGCCGACCCGAGCGGCAGAGCGAAGCCGCCCGCCGGCAACTGAAGGAACTGTGCGAGCGCTGCCCCCACTTCGCGGAGATCAACCGACTCGCTCGCAGCTTCGCGACGCTTCTGCGGAAACGACACGGCCACCGGCTTCCCGAATGGCTCGCCCAGACGGACGTCTCCGAGATCAAGGAACTGTGCACGTTCGCCCAGGGCCTGCGCAAAGACCTCGACGCCGTCACGGCCGGCTTGACGCTCCCCTGGAGCTCGGGAGCGGTGGAAGGGCACGTGAACCGGACGAAGATGCTCAAACGCCAGACCTACGGCCGCGCCGGCTTCGGGCTTCTGCGCCGCCGAATACTCCTCGCGGATTGACACGCTTCACGAAAATCGCCGAAGACCCAGCTTTCCACGACCACCGTCAGAAGTGCGCCACATACGACAGCGCGGGGGCGTCCATGGCGACGAGCGCGGCGACGCGGGTGAGGATCAGGGTGTAGGGAGCCAGGCCGCAGCGCTCCAGGGAGTCCAGGTCACGGCGGCCAGGATGTCCAGGACAGGTGTGTCCTGCGATGTGGTCATGATCGGTTCCCTTGCGGATCTCGTGGTTGCCGGGCGCCACGCCGGCGCCGGGCTCACCGGGTCTTCCGTTCGACGCCAGGACCGCCTGCCTGCGGGTGCATCTCAGGGGAACCTCGATGCCGGGCCCGGTCCGGACGTCGGCTTCCCCGGGTCACGGGCGTTCCCCATCGCGGGACGATCCGGGAGGCTGCAGTCGCAGCAACTCACCGGAGGGGTCAGTGTGGGAGGAGGGGACATCCACTCGAGGTTGCCTCGGCAAGGAGGCTTTCACATGGCCACGCACACGCAGCCAGCCACTCGCTCGTCGGGCTGGACGACCTTCGGGGCGGTGCTGATGACCGTCGGCGGCGTCCTGGCGGTCTTCCAGGGGATCGCCGCCATCGCGAAGGACGATGTCATCGTCCAGACGCGCAACTACTCCTTCTCGTGGAGCACCACCGGCTGGGGCTGGATCCATGTGATCCTGGGCATCGTCATCTTCCTCGCGGGCCTGGCCCTGTTCACCAATGCCCTGTGGGCCCGCTTTCTCGGCGTGCTCCTGGCGGGGCTGAGCATGCTCGCGAATTTCGTCTGGCTGCCGCACTATCCGCTGTGGTCGATCGTCGTGATCGCCGTCGACATCGCCATCATCTGGGCGTTGTGTGCCGGCCCACAACGGAGCAACCGGTGAGCCGCCAAGGGCGGTCGGCGCGGTGCCGCCACCTCGCTTGCGGTGGCCTTCGACCGGCCGGACGCGGCGGGGCTCAGGCGGTGGGTGAGGTGCCCTTGATCTTCCGGACAGTGACCCGCGTAGGGTTGCAGTGAACCGGAAAGAGAAAGCACGTGCCGCCAAGATATACGCAGCAGTTCA
>NZ_JBVHLU010000232.1:0-4392 GCF_055558835.1 Embleya sp. NPDC025285 | reverse complement strand
CTCATCGAAGGCCGCGGCAAACACCGGGAAGCTCTCATACAGCTCACGACCCATCCCGACCCGCTGACCACCCTGACCCGCGAACACGAACGCCAACCGCCCCGGCTCGGCACTCGCCGTACCGCGCACCAGGGCCGGCGACTCCGCGCCGGCCGCCAGCGCGTGCAGCCCGGTCCGGATGCCCTCGTGGTCCTCGCCCAGCACCACCGCGCGGTGCTCGAACGTCGTACGGCCGTGGGCCAGCGAGTACGCCACGTCGACGGGCGCGAGTTCGGGCGCCTCGGCCAGGTGCGTCCGCAGCCGCTCGGCCTGTGCCCGCAGCGATTCCTCGTCGCGCGCGGACAGCAGGAACGGCAGCGGGCCACTCGTCGGCGGGCGTTCCGCCGCGACCGGGTCCGCGGTCGGCTCCGGGCGTTCCAGGATCACGTGCGCGTTGGTGCCGCTCACCCCGAACGCGGAGATACCGACCCGGCGCGGCGCACCGGTCTCCGGCCACGCCATCGGCTCGGTCAGCAACGACACCGCGCCCGACGCCCAATCCACGTGCGGCGACGGCTCGACGATGTGCAGCGATCGCGGCAGCACGCCGTGGCGCATCGCGCCGACCATCTTGATCACGCTCGCGACGCCGGCGGCGGCCTGGGTGTGGCCGATGTTGGACTTCAACGAACCCAGCCACAGGGGCCGTTCGGCGTCGTGCTCCTGTCCGTACGTGGCCAGCAGGGCCTGCGCCTCGATCGGGTCGCCGAGCGTGGTCCCGGTACCGTGCGCCTCCACCGCGTCCACGTCGGCGGCGGACAGGCCCGCGTCGGCCAGCGCCGCCCGGATCACCCGTTGCTGCGAAGGGCCGTTCGGCGCGGTCAGGCCGTTGCTGGCGCCGTCCTGGTTGATCGCCGATCCGCGCAGGACGGCAAGCACCTCGTGGCCGTTGCGTCGCGCGTCGGACAGTCGCTCCAGGAGCACCATCCCGACGCCCTCGCCCCAGCTGGTTCCGTCCGCGTCCGCCGAGAACGCCTTGGCCCGGCCGTTCACCGCGAGGCCGCGCTGCCGGCTGAACTCGATGAAGGTCGCGGGCGTCGCCATCACCGTCACGCCGCCGGCCAGGGCCAGCGAGCACTCGCCCTGGCGCAGCGCCCGGGCCGCCCAGTGCATGGCGACCAGCGAGGACGAGCACGCGGTGTCCACCGTGACGGCGGGACCCTCCAGGCCCAGGGCATAGGCCACCCGCCCGGAGATCACCGCGGCGGCGTTGCCGGTCAGGAAGTAGCCCTCCAGGCCCTCCGGGATCTCGTCGACCCGCGGCCCGTAGTCCTGGCCGTTGGAACCCGCGAAGACGCCCGTGTCACTGCCGTGCAGCGTGCTCGGGTCGATCCCGGCGTGCTCGAACGCCTCCCACGATGCCTCCAGGAGCAGCCGCTGCTGCGGGTCCATCGCGAGCGCCTCACGCGGCGAGACGCCGAAGAACGCCGCGTCGAACTCGCCCGCCTCGTACAGGAAGCCGCCGCGGTCCACGTAGGTCTTCCCGGACTGCTCCGGGTTCGGGTCGAACAGGGCGTCCAGGTCCCAGCCCCGGTTCTCCGGGAAGCCGCCGACCGCGTCCACCCCGCCCTCGACCAGGCGCCACAGGTCTTCCGGTGAGGCCACTCCGCCCGGGAACCGGCAGCTCATCCCGACGATGGCGATCGGCTCGTCCGGCTCGCCGGCCGGCCGCGCGCTGTTCGCCGGGGTCGTGCCGGCGGTCCGGCCCAGGATCTCGGCCCGCAGGTAGCGGGCCATGGTCGCGGGCGTCGGGTAGTCGAAGACCAGCGTCGTGGGCAGCGTGCGCAGGCCCGTCGCGCGGATCATCCGGTTGCGCAGTTCGACCGCCATCAGCGAGTCGAAGCCCAGTTCCCGGAACGCCTTGGTGTCCTTGATCGCGGCGCCGGAGCCGTGCCCGAGCACGGCCGCGGCGTGCGCCCGGATCAGCTCCAGCACGGTGCGGTCCTGCTCCGGTTCGGGCAGGTCGGCCAGGCTCTCCCGGAGCGCCGGCGCGTCGGTCCCCGCGCCGGCGGCCGAGGAGTCCCGGGCCGCGAGTTCCCGCGCCTCCGGGACGCCGTCGAACAGCGGGCTGCGTCGGGTGGCGGTGGCCGCCGGAAGGAAGCGTGTCCAGTCCAGGTCGGCGACCGCCACGAACGGCTCGCCCGAGCGCACCGTGTCGCCGAGCACCTCGATCGCCAGGTCCGGGTTCATCGGCAGCGCGCCGCCGCGCCGGATCCGCGCGTCGACCGCTTCGTCCGTGGCCATCCCGGAGCCGGCCCACGGGCCCCACGCGATCGAGCAGGCCGGCAGGCCGAGTTCGCTGCGCTGCCGAGCGAGCGCGTCCAGTGCGGCGTTGGCCGCCGCGTACCCGGCCTGCCCGGGCGAGCCGACGGTGCCAGCCATGGACGAGAAGAGCACGAAGGCGGACAACTCGTGGCCGACGGTGAGCTCGTGCAGGTTGCGCGCGGCGGTGAGCTTGGGCCGGAGCACGTCGTGCAGGCGTTCCTCGGTCAGCTCGGCCAGGACACCGTCGTCCAGGACGCCCGCGGTGTGTACGACAGCGGTCAGCGGCCGGTCGGCGGGGATCGTGTCGAGCAGCGCGGCCAGCGCGGCCCGGTCGGCGGTGTCGCAGGCCGCGACGGTGACCGTGATCCCGTCGGCCCGTCCGGTCAGTTCGGCCACGAGCTCGTCTGCTCCGGGTGCGGCGGCGCCACGCCGGCCGACCAGGAGCAGGTGCCTCGCGCCGTTGTCCGCCAGCCACCGTGCCACCCGCGCGCCCAGCGCTCCGGTGCCACCGGTGATCAGTACCGTCCCGGAACTCGCCCACGGCGCGCCGGCGTCGACCTCGTCGGCAGAATTGCCCGTACCCGGCGCCCGGACCAGCCGCCGCGCGAACACTCCCGCCGCCCGCACCGCGACCTGGTCCTCGATCGATTCGCCGGCCGCCAGCACGCCGACCACATGGCGCAGCACGCCGCTGTCCACGACCTCGGGCAGGTCGATCAAACCGCCCCAGGTGGTGGGGTGTTCGAGGGCGGCGACGCGGCCGAGGCCCCAGATCGCGGCGCCCGCGACGCCGGTCGTCCGGTCTCCGTCGACCGCCGTCACCGCACCCCGGGTCAGGCACCACAGTGGTGCGGTGACGTCGGCATCGCCCAGCGCGTGCAGCAGGACGACCGTGTCGAAGAGGTCCTCGTCCGCCCCCGACAGCCCGAGAAGCGAGATGACGCCGCCGAGATCGTCCACGCCGTCCGTCGCCTCGCGCAGCCGCACGGCGACGCGCTCCCGGTCCCGGTCGGCGGTGTCCAGTTCCAGCGTGCGGATCGTGCCGTACGCACCCAGGTCGGCGGACAGTTCGTGCCCGCCGCTGGGTACCACGACCAACCAGGTGCCGGTCAGCACCGGCGGCGCGGCGGACGTGATCGGCTGCCAGCCGATCCGATACCGCCACGCGTCCGTGCGGGACTGCTCCTCGGCCCGCCGCGACCACGCGGACAACGCGGGCAGCAGGGCGTCGAGCGAACTGCGCGCCGCATCGTCCTCAACCGCGAGTTCGCGCGCCAGCGCCTCCCGGTCCCCCGCACCGACCGCCGCCCAGAACCGCTCGTCCCGGGCGTTCCGCGCGGGCGCCTGCTCGGCGTCCAGCCAGTACCGGCGGCGCTGGAAGGCGTACGTCGGCAGGTCCACCCGCCGCGCGCCCGGGACGAACGAGGCCCAGTCGACCCCGGCCACCGCACCGTTGACATGCAGCGTCGCCAGGGCGGACAGCGCACTGTCCGGCTCGGCCCGATCCCGCCGCAACAACGCCACGACCGGCTGGTCGCCCGCCTCCAGTGCGCCCCGGATCAGCGCGCTCAGCGTCCCGTCGGGCCCGAGCTCGACGAACCCGCCGACTCCCTCGGCCGTCAGGGTGCGAATCGCGTCGTGGAAACGCACGGGCTGTCGGACGTGGCGCACCCAGTACTCGGGGTCCGTCCAGTCACCATCGGGTGAGACGGTCGAGACCACGGCCAACTGCGGTTCAGTGAAGCTCAGTTCCCGCACGACCCGGCGGAACTCGTCGAGCATCGGGTCCATCAGCGGCGAGTGGAACGCATGGCTGACCCGCAGCCGCCGCACCCGACGCCCCAACCCCTCGAAATGCGCCACGATCTCGGCAACCACAGCCTCCGCACCGGAGACCACCACCGAATCCGGACCATTGATCGCGGCGATCCCGACGGCATCGGCCCGCCCCGCCAGCAACGGCAGAACATCCGCCTCGGCAGCACCGATCGCGGCCATCGCACCACCGACCGGCAACGCCTGCATCAACCCACCACGCGCCACCACCAGCCGGCACGCGTCCTCCAACGACAACACCCCAGCCACATG
>NZ_JBVHLU010000231.1:0-4538 GCF_055558835.1 Embleya sp. NPDC025285 | reverse complement strand
CCCACATCCAAGACACCACCACCCTCAACGCCCACTACTGGTACGACAACCTCCGCAACCCCGTCCTCCTCCAACCCACCATCGAACAACTCACCACCACCGGCCACCACACCTACATCGAAACCAGCCCCCACCCCGTCCTCACCCACCCCATCACCGACACCACCGAGGGCCACAACGTCCACGTCATCGAAACCCTCCGCCGCGACCAAGGCACCCACCACCGCTTCACCACCAGCCTGGCAACCCTGCACACCCACGGCATCGCCCCGTCCTGGCACGCCCACATCCCCACGCATCGCACCACAGCCGACGATCCCCAACTGCCCACCTACGCTTTCCAACACCAGTCCTACTGGCTCGAGTCACTGCCCTCGGACCGAAACGCGACCGGTCTGGGACTGCACCCGGTCGAGCACCCGCTGCTGACCGCGGCCGTCGAACTCGCGGACGCCGGAACGCACTTGTTCACCGGGCGGATCTCGGTCCGCACCCATCCGTGGCTCGCGGACCATGCCGTCCTGGACACCATCCTGTTGCCGGGTACCGCGTTCCTGGATCTCGCACTGCACGCGGTGGAGGCGACCGACACCGTCGCCCTGGAGGAACTCACGCTGGAGAGCCCCCTCGTCATTCCCGCCGTGGGCGCCGTTCAGCTTCAGGTCGCGCTCACCGCCCCGGACGACACCGGCCGACGCACCATCACCATCCACTCCCGCACCGACGACCCGAACACCGACCAACCCTGGACCCGACACGCCGTAGGCGCCCTCACCGCCGACGAACTCGTCTCTGCGGCAACCGCGTTCGATGCGGCGAGTTGGCCTCCGCCCGGGGCGGTCGAGCTGGATGTGTCGGACCACTACGACCGGTTGGCCCTGCACGGCCTCGGCTACGGACCGGTCTTCCAAGGTCTCCGGGTCGCCTGGCAGCTCGGCGACGAGCTGTACGCCGAGGTCGACCTGCCCCCGGACACCGATGTCTCCCGCTTCGGCCTGCACCCCGCACTTCTCGACGCCGCGCTGCACCCGATGGGGCTGGCCCCGGCGCCGGAGCCGGTGGCGGATTCGAGCGCGTCGGAGGTGCCTCGCCCGGTGGTGCTCCCGTTCTCCTGGAACGGGGTACGGCTGCACCGCACCGAGTCGACCTCGGTCCGGGTGCGGCTCACTCCCGTCGGCGAACACGCGGTGGCGCTGGAGGTCGCCGACCGCACCGGTGCCCCGGTGGTCACCGTCGAGTCCCTCACCGTACGTCCGCTCTCACCCGAGCAGCTCGCCTCGGCGCGCGGCGGCGGTGCGACGGACTCGCTGTTCCGGTTGGGTTGGCAGCCGGTACCGGCCGGCCCGGTCGAGGCGGGTGCCTGGGCCACCCTGAGTGCGGACGGCCGGTTCCACCACGCCGACGCCGAAGGTGTCTCGTACGCCGATCTCGCAGCGCTGCGCGCGGCGTTGCACGAGTCTCCGGGCTCGCCGCCGGGCATCGTCCTCGCGCCGGTCGGGTCCGCACTCGACGGGGACGCCGCCCCGAAGGCGGTACGTACGGCCGTCGGCGAGGCACTGGCCCTGCTCCAGGAGTGGCTGGCGGACGCGCGGCTCGTCGACAGCCGGCTCGTGGTGGTCACCACCGGCGCCGTCGCCACCCGGTCCGGCGAGGACACGTCCGATCTGGCGGGCGCGGCCCTCTGGGGCCTGTTCCGGTCCGCGCAGAGCGAGCACCCCGAGCGGTTCACCCTGGTCGACACCGACGGCAGCGCCGGGTCGCGCCGGGCCCTGGCGTACGCCGTCGCGGGTAGCGAACCGCAACTGGCTCTGCGGGAGGGAAAGATCCTGGTCCCGCGCCTGGCTCGGGCCGGCTCGGCGGGCGCCGGGGACGATCCGGCGCCGCGCGTCCTCGATCCGGAGGCCACGGTCCTGATCACCGGCGGCACCGGAACGCTCGGCCGGCTGGCCGCGCGGCAGCTGGTCACCGAACACGGGGCCAGGCACCTGCTGTTGGCCAGCCGACGCGGACCGACGGCCGAGGGTGCCGGCGATCTCGCCGACGAACTCATCGGTCTCGGCGCCACCGTGACCATCACCGCGTGCGACACCGCCGACCGCGCGGCGCTCGCCGAGCTGCTCGACGCGATCCCCGCCGAGCACCCGCTCGGCGCGGTCATCCACACCGCCGGCACGCTGCGAGACTCCGTCGTCACCGGCCTGACGGGTGAACATCTCGACGCGGTCCTGCGGCCCAAGGTCGACGCGGCCTGGCATCTGCACGAACTCACCCGCGACCACGACCTCAGCCACTTCGTCCTCTACTCCTCGGCGGCGGGTTGCTTCGGCAATCCCGGGCAGGCCAACTACGCCGCCGCGAACACGTTCCTGGACGCGCTAGCCCACCATCGTCGGGCCCGGGGGCTCGCCGGCACGTCGCTCGCGTGGGGCCTGTGGGCCGAGACGAGTGCGCTGACCGGCGGCTTGGACCCGACCGACCGGGCCAGGGTGACCCGTGGCGGACTACTGCCACTCGACACGCGGGAAGGACTCGAACTGCTCGACGCGGCGCTCGGGCTCGGCGCGCCGGCGCTGCTGCCGGCTCGGCTCGACCCGGCCGCGTTGCGCGCGCAGGCGGCCGACGGCACGCTGCCGGCGATCCTGCGCGAGCTGATCCGGCTGCCCGGTCGACGCACGTCGGCCGTCGCTGTGGAGCCGCTCGCGGACCGGTTGAGCGGGTTGTCCGATGTCGAGCAGTCCGCGCTGCTGCTCGACCTGGTGCGCGGCCAGGTGGCGGCGGTACTCGGGCACGCGAGTCCCGATGCGGTGGTCGGCGATCAGGGCTTCAACGATCTCGGCTTCGATTCGCTCACCGCCGTCGAGTTGCGCAACCGACTCAACGGCGCGACCGGCCTGCGGCTGCCCGCGACGCTGGTCTTCGACTACCCGACCCCGGTCGCGCTGGCGGGCTACCTCCGGGACGGCCTCGCGCCACGCACCTCGCCGTCCGCGCCGGCGCTGGCCGACCTGGACCGCCTCGAAGCGAGCCTGGCACGCCTGGAAGCCACCGAGGACGAGGCCACACGCGGTCGCATCACCCAACGCCTCCAGGCGGTGCTCTCCCGCTGGACGGCTCCCACGACCACCGCCGACGCGGACGTCACCGACCGCATCGACACCGCCTCCACAGACGACATCTTCGACTTCATCGACAACGAACTCGGCCGCTCCCTCCAATAGCCCTCCCCCAAACACCCCGTCCACCCGGTCCACCCGCGCGCGCCCCGTCGAGGAGAAGTTCCGATGGCAACGAATGAAGAGAAGCTCGTCGACTACCTCAAGTGGGTGACCAACGACCTGCACCAGACCCGCCGTCGGCTCCAGGAGGTCGAGGCCAAGGAGGCCGGTCGCGGCCGCGAGCCGATCGCGATCGTCGCGATGAGCTGCCGCTATCCGGGCGGCGTCCGCACGCCCGACGACCTGTGGCGACTCGTCGCCGAGGGCACCGACGCGGTGGGCGGCTTCCCGACCGACCGTGGTTGGGGCGTCGAGGAGCTCTACCACCCCGATCCCGATCGGCTCGGCACCTCTTACACCCGCGACGGCGGCTTCCTGCACGACGCGCACCACTTCGATGCGGAGTTCTTCGGGATCAGTCCGCGCGAGGCGATCGCCACCGACCCGCAGCACCGGTTGCTCCTGGAGACGGCCTGGGAGGCGTTCGAGCGCGCGGGGATCGAACCGACCTCGCTGCGCGGCAGCCGTACCGGCGTGTTCGCCGGCGTGATGTACAGCGACTACGGGTCACGGCTCCAGACCCACGCGGCCGAGGAGTTCGAGGGATACATCGGCAACGGCAGCGCGAGCAGCATCGCGTCGGGACGCCTGTCGTACACGTTCGGTCTCGAAGGACCCGCGCTGACCATCGACACGGCGTGCTCCTCGTCCCTGGTCGCCATTCACCTGGCCGCCCACGCGCTGCGTCAGGGCGAGTGCACCCTCGCCCTGGCCGGTGGCGTCACCGTGATGGCCTCTCCGGGCCTGTTCGTGGAGTTCAGCCGCCAACGCGGACTCGCGCCCGACGGCCGGTGCAAGTCGTTCGCCGCGGCGGCGGACGGCGCCGGCTTCGCCGAGGGTGCGGGCTTGTTGCTGCTGGAGCGGCTCTCCGACGCCGAACGCAACGGACACCCCATCCTCGCCGTCCTGCGCGGCTCCGCCGTCAACCAGGACGGCGCCAGCAACGGACTCACCGCACCCAACGGCCCCTCCCAACAACGGGTGATCCAACAGGCTCTCACCGGAGCCGGACTGACGGCCGATCAGGTGGACGCCGTCGAAGCGCACGGCACCGGCACCACCCTCGGCGACCCGATCGAGGCACAGGCCCTGCTCGCCACCTACGGCCAGGACCGACCCGCCGAACACCCCCTCTATCTGGGCTCGTTGAAGTCCAACATCGGCCACACCCAAGCCGCCGCCGGTGTCGCCGGCGTGATCAAGATGGTGCTGGCCATGCGGCACGGCGTTCTGCCCAAGACACTGCACATCGACGAACCGTCA
>NZ_JBVHLU010000230.1:0-4888 GCF_055558835.1 Embleya sp. NPDC025285 | reverse complement strand
GTGTGTCTCCCTCCTTTTCCCCCCCCCCCCCCCCCCCCCCCCCTTCCCCCCTCCCCCCCCCCCCCCCCCCCCCCCCCCCCCCCCCCCCCCCCCCCCCCCCCCCCCCCC
Source organism: Embleya sp. NPDC025285 (assembly GCF_055558835.1). NCBI lineage: Bacteria > Bacillati > Actinomycetota > Actinomycetes > Kitasatosporales > Streptomycetaceae > Embleya > Embleya sp. NPDC025285. The sequence continues at coordinate 4,780 of NZ_JBVHLU010000230.1, read as the reverse complement.
CCCCCCCCCCCCCCCCCACCGTGAGGCCGGTCAATCCTCGCACCCGGCCCGGATGCCACTCACGTCACCGTCGGTCGTACAGCACGTCCTGGAGGAACTTGCCGGTGTGGCTGCCGGCCACCTCGGCGACCTCCTCGGGCGTGCCCTCGGCGACGATCAGGCCGCCGCCGCTGCCCCCCTCGGGCCCCAGGTCGACCACCCAGTCGGCGGTCTTGATCACGTCGAGGTTGTGCTCGATCACGATCACCGTGTTGCCCTTGTCGACCAGGCTGGTCAGCACGCCCAGCAGCCGGCGGATGTCCTCGAAGTGCAGACCCGTGGTCGGCTCGTCGAGCACGTACACCGTCTTGCCGGTGGAGCGGCGCTGCAGTTCGGAGGCGAGCTTGACCCGCTGTGCCTCGCCGCCGGAGAGCGTGGTCGCGGGCTGGCCGAGCCGCACATAGCCCAGGCCGACGTCGTTGAGCGTGCGCAGGTGCCGGGCGATCGCGGGGACCGCCTCGAAGAAGGCCAGGCCCTCCTCGATCGGCATGTCGAGCACCTCGGAGATGTTCTTGCCCTTGAAGTGCACCTCGAGCGTCTCGCGGTTGTAGCGCGCGCCGTGGCAGACCTCGCACGGCACGTAGACGTCCGGCAGGAAGTTCATCTCGATCTTGATGGTGCCGTCGCCCGAGCAGTTCTCGCAGCGACCGCCCTTGACGTTGAACGAGAACCGGCCCGGCAGGTAGCCGCGCACCTTGGCCTCGGTGGTCTCCGCGAACAACTTGCGCACGTGGTCGAACACACCGGTGTAGGTGGCCGGGTTCGAGCGCGGGGTGCGCCCGATCGGGCCCTGGTCCACGTGGACGACCTTGTCCACCAGGTCGGTCCCGGTGATCCGGGTGTGCCGGCCCGGCACCAGTCGCGCGCCGTTGAGCTCGCGGGCCAGGTGGGTGTACAGGATGTCGTTGACCAGGGTCGACTTGCCCGAGCCGGACACGCCGGTGATCGCGGTGAACACACCCAGCGGGAACGCCACGCTGACGTCCTGGAGGTTGTTCTCCCGGGCGCCGTGCACCACCAGTCGGCGCTTGGTGTCGGGCACCCGGCGCTCGGTGGGGGTGGGGATGGACTTGCGGCCGGAGAGGTAGTCGCCGGTGGCCGAGCGCTTGTTCTTGAGCAGTTCCTTGTAGCTGCCCGAGTGCACCACCTCACCACCGTGCTCGCCCGCGCCGGGACCGATGTCCACGACCCAGTCGGCGATCCGGATGGTGTCCTCGTCGTGCTCGACCACGATCAGCGTGTTGCCCATGTCGCGCAGCCGGACCAGGGTCTCGATCAACCGGTGGTTGTCCCGCTGGTGCAGGCCGATGGACGGCTCGTCGAGCACGTACAGCACGCCGACCAGGCCGGAGCCGATCTGGGTGGCGAGTCGGATGCGCTGCGCCTCGCCACCGGACAGGGTGCCCGCGGCCCGACTCAGCGAGAGGTAGTCCAGGCCGACGTCGACCAGGAACCTCAGCCGCTCGTTGACCTCCTTGAGCACCCGCTCGGCGATCTTCTTCTCCCGCGCCACCAGCTTGATCCGGCCGAGGAACTCGGCGCAGTCGCTGATCGACATCGACGCGACGTCGGCGATCGACTTGTCCGCGATGGTCACCGCGAGCACGATCGGCTTGAGCCGGGCGCCGTGACACGTGGCACACGGCACCTCGCGCATGAAGCCCTCGAAGCGCTCGCGACTGGTGTCGGTCTCCGCCTCGGAGTGCCGACGCACGATGTAGGGCAGCGCGCCCTCGAAGGACGTGTAGTACGAGCGCTCGCGGCCGTACCGGTTCTTGTACTTGACGTGGATCTGCGTCTTGTGGCCGTTGAGCAGCGCCTTCTTGGCCCGCTGCGGCAGACCGTCCCAGGCGATGTCGGTCCGGAAGCCCATCTCGGCCGCGAGCGCGGAGACCAGCCGGCCGAAGTACTCCGACGCGTGTCCGCTCGACCACGGTGCGAGCGCGCCCTCGTCCAGCGACTTCTGCCCGTCGGGCACCACCAGCTCGGGGTCGACCTCCATCCGGGTGCCGATGCCGGTGCAGTCGGGGCACGCGCCGAACGGCGAGTTGAAGGAGAACGAGCGCGGTTCCAGCTCCTCGAACGACAGGTCGTCGTACGGGCAGTACAGGTGCTCGGAGAACATCCGCTCGCGGTGCGCGTCGTCCTCGGGCAGGTCGACGAAGTCCAGGATGACCATGCCGGAGCCGAGCGAGAGCGCGGTCTCCACCGAGTCGGTCAGCCGGCGCTTGGCCGAGGACTTGACGGTCAGGCGGTCGATGACCACCTCGATGGTGTGCTTCTCCTGCTTCTTGAGCTTGGGCGGGTCGGTGAGCTGGATCACCGCGCCGTCCACCCTCGCCCGGCTGTAGCCCTTGGACTGGAGCTCGGCGAACAGGTCGACGAACTCGCCCTTGCGCTCGCGCACGATCGGCGAGAGCACCTGGAAGCGGGTGCCCTCCTCGAGCTCCAGCACCCGGTCGACCACCTGCTGCGGGCTCTGCCGGGCGATCGGGCGGGAGCACTGCGGACAGTGCGGATGGCCGATTCGGGCGTAGAGCAGGCGCAGGTAGTCGTAGACCTCGGTGATCGTGCCGACCGTGGAGCGTGGGTTGCGGTTCGTCGACTTCTGGTCGATCGAGACCGCGGGCGACAGACCCTCGATGAAGTCGACGTCGGGCTTGTCCATCTGCCCGAGGAACTGGCGCGCGTAGGACGACAGCGACTCGACGTAGCGGCGCTGTCCCTCCGCGAAGATCGTGTCGAACGCGAGCGAGGACTTGCCCGAGCCGGACAGCCCGGTGAAGACGATGAGCGCGTCGCGCGGAAGGTCGAGGGAGACGTCCTTGAGGTTGTGCTCGCGCGCGCCACGGACGATGAGACGGTCGGCCACTTGAGAATCGAAACCCTTCGACGACATGCCGCTGCGGCTGGATGGTGTCGGATCGGTACGCGTCGACGCGCGGAACGAGGTCGACAGTGCGGATCGCGGCGGTGTTCGAGCAGTGTCGGACCAGTGCTCGATGATGTACCTCGCGCCATCGTAAGCAGCCCGGGGCAGGTTTTTGTTCCCTTTGGGCCGCCAGGCTATCGCACATTCATTCGAACAAAACTTCTTGCGGCCACTCTTCACTCGATCGTGTGAAACACAGGCCCGGGGGTCCGCGCCACTAAGGTGAGACCCCAAGACCTCGTCGCTCCGGGACCCGTCTCGTCCCGCAGGTCGGCGGCGAGGCCGATCCGGGGGAGGTATGCGTGACCACGGACGGGTTCGATCCCGCCGCACTGCTCGCGGAGATCAACGACGCGACCGCGCAGGTATTGGCGACCGCGGAACGGCTGACGCCCGAGCACCTGGCCGGGCCGTCGTTGCTGCCCGGGTGGACCAGAGGCCACGTGCTGACCCACCTCGCGCGCAACGCGGACGCCCTGACCAACCTGCTGAACTGGGCCCGCACCGGGATCCCGACCCCGATGTACCCGCCCGGTGACGCCCGCGACCGGGCCATCGCGGAGGGTGCCGGGCGGCCCGCCCAGGAGCTGCTCACCGACCTGTACGACGCGTCCGGCCGGTTCGCCCAGGCGTTCACCGCGATGACGCCGACCGCGTGGGGCGCCAAGGTCACCGCGCGCAACGCGGGCGAGATCGCCGCCACGACGCTGCCCGCGAAGCGGCTGCGCGAGCTGTACATCCACCATGTCGATCTGGACGCGGGCTGGACGCCGGCGCACTGGCCGACCGAGTACACCGAGCGCGAGCTGAACGAGGTCGCGGCCTCCTTCCGCGGCCGCCCGGACTGCCCGCCGCTGCTGCTGCGCGACGACATCACCCACCGCGAACTGCGCATCGGCCCGGAGGGCGTGGCTCCGGCCGCCGTGGTCTCCGGCCGCCGGCAGTCGCTGCTCGCGTGGCTGATCGGCCGCACCAACGGCGACGGGTTGATCGTCGAGCCGTTCGGTCGACTGCCACCGCTGCCCGCGTGGATGTAGCGGGTGGTTCCGGTCGGCGAGGGCGCCGGTCGGTAGCCGGGAGGGCGCGCGGACGGGGAGGATGGCCTACATGACGTATCACGGATCCGTGAAGGTCGGCGGCGCCCCGGCCGTGCGCGAGCTGGCCAATCTGATGATCACCAAGGTGGCCGTCGGGCCCTACGACAACGACGCCTACCTGCTTCGCTGCCGCGCCACCGATCGGCAGTTGCTGATCGACGCGGCCAACGACGCGAGCACGCTGATCACCCTGGTGGGCGACGGCGGCCTGGCGAAGGTGGTCACCACCCATCGGCACCAGGACCACTGGCAGGCACTCGCCGAGGTGGTCGCGCACACCGGCGCGACCACCGTGGCCGGGCGCGCCGACGCCGAGGCCATCCCGGTGCCCACCGACGTGCTCGTGGACGACGGCGACACGATCGCCTTCGGCGCGATCGAACTGCGGGCCATCCACCTGGTGGGCCACACCGAGGGCAGCGTGGCGCTGTTGTACGACGACCCCAAGGGCCACCCGCACCTGTTCACCGGCGACTGCCTGTTCCCGGGCGGGGTGGGCAACACCTTCGGCGACCCCGCCGCGTTCGACCGGCTGATCGACGACGTCGAGCACAAGCTCTTCGACCGGCTCCCGGACGAGACCTGGGTCTACCCGGGCCACGGCAACGACACCACGCTGGGCGCCGAGCGCCCGAGCCTGACCGAGTGGCGCGAGCGCCGCTGGTGATCCGCGCGCGCCGAGCGCCGGTCCGGCCGGGTCAGGCCGGACCGG
>NZ_JBVHLU010000229.1:0-5060 GCF_055558835.1 Embleya sp. NPDC025285 | reverse complement strand
ACTTCGGCCACCCGGCTGCGGGTCGCCGACAGCAGGTCGTACGGCCCGCACTACGCCGAGACGTTGCGGCTGTGGCGCGAGCGCTTCAACCGGCGTGCGGACGAGGTCGATTCGTTGGGCTTCGACCATGTGTTCCGGCGTATGTGGAACCTGTATCTGTCCTGGTCCGAGGCCGGTTTCCGGTCCGGCTACCTGGACGTGCGGCAATACCTGCTGATGGAGGCGTGACCACCTGTCGTCCGTCACATCGGTCATCCGCGTCCGTCGTCTGTCGTCGACGGCGTGACCGGGCCCGATCGGGTCCGGTCCGACCCCGGATCGCGGTCGGCCGCCCCGGACTCCCTCGGGTACCCCTCACCCACTTCTCGGAATGTGAGGGCTTCCCCTGAAGTGCCGGGACCGGCCCGCGTGATCTGCTGGGGTCGTGGACGAGGAGCCGTTCCGGTCGGCCGTCGCGGGGGTGTGGCCGGCCGGAGCGGTACCTGTTCGACGTCCGCCGCGAGGAGCCGGGATCACCCGGCTCGCCGCACCCGAAGGCCCCGACCGGGCACTGCCGGTCGGGGCCTTCGTGGTGCTCGGGGCTTCGGTCGTGCGGTGGTCGGGCCGGTTGTGGCCGGCCCGGGGACGGCGACGGGCGATCGTGGCGGTGTTCGACCGAGGCGAGGCGTCGGGTCGAGCGTCGGGGGCCGGCGCTCGCTGCGCCTTCGGGCGGGTGGCCCGAGGGTCAGAGGGCCACGCCGAGGATCGCGTCCAGGGCGCGAGAGGCCACGCCCGGAGCGGACATGTCGTCGCCGCCCTCGGCGAGTTGCCGGGCCGCCCACGCGTCCATCGCGGCCAGTGCGCCGGGGGCGTCCAGGTCGTCGGCCATGCGTTCGCGGATGCCGGCGAGCAGTTCGGTGGTGTCCGGCCCGTCCGGACGGCCGACCGCCGCGCGCCACGTGGCGAGCCGGGTGGTGGCGTCCGCCAGGACCTCGTCGGTCCACTCCCAGTCGCTGCGGTAGTGGTGGGCCAGCAGGACCAGGCGGATGGCCATCGGGTCCACGCCCTCGCGGCGCAGCTTGGAGACGAACACCAGGTTGCCGCGCGACTTGGACATCTTCTCGCCGTCGAGCGCGACCATGCCGGCGTGTACGTAGGCCTTCGCGTACGGCACCTCGCCGGTGACCACGTGCGCGTGCGACGCGCCCATCTCGTGATGCGGGAAGACCAGGTCGCTGCCGCCCCCCTGCACGTCGAAGCCCATGCCCAGGTACTTGAGCGCGATCGCCACACACTCGATGTGCCAACCTGGCCGGCCCGCGCCGAACGACGCGTCCCAGGACGGCTCGCCGGGCCGGGCCGCGCGCCACAGCAGCGGGTCGAGCGGGTCCTTCTTGCCCGCCCGCTCCGGATCGCCGCCGCGCTCGCCGAAGATCTCCAGCATTCGGGCGGCGGTGTAGCCGGAAACTCCGCCGAAGCGTTGGTCGGACACGATCGAGAAGTAGATGTCGCCATCCACCGAGTAGGCCGCGTCCTTCGCGATCAGATCCTCGATCAGCGGCACGATCAGCGGGATCGCCTCGACCACGCCGATGTAGTTGGCGGGCGGGAGCACCCGCAACGACGCCATGTCCTCACGGAACAGCGTGGTCTCGCGCTGAGCCAGCTCGACCCAGTCGATCCCGTCCCGCTCGGCCCGCTCCAGGAGCGGGTCGTCGACGTCGGTGACGTTCTGCACGTAGTCGACTTCGAGGCCGGCGTCCCGCCAGACGCGCTGGAGCAGGTCGAACACGACATAGGTCGCGGCATGCCCCATGTGGGTTGCGTCGTACGGGGTGATGCCGCACACGTACAGCCGCGCGACCGGTCCCGGGGTGATCGTCACATGATCGCGCACGGAGCTGTCGTACACGCGCAGGGACGCACCCTGACCAGGGAGAACGGGGAGCTCGGGTGCAGGCCAGGCATACATACGTATGAGACTAACGTCCGCAGGGGTGGAAGATCTTCCAGGGTTGACGGACCAATTTTCCGCGTCTTCCCCCAACGCCCCGGTCGGGGACCGCGTCGTCGCCCGGCGCTCGGGTCGAGGACACCGTCTCGTCGTCCCCTCCGACCTCGTCGTCCCCTCGGACGTCTTCGCCGAACCGGGATCCGAGCCCCGCCCGAGCCGGGGACCGAGCCCGGAGCCGGCCGCGGTCGGATCGGCGATCACGCTAGATCGGCGGCCATGGGATCACATGCCGGCGACCATCCGGCTTCGGAAGCCGGTCGTCGGCGAGTAGAACTCTCACCCGTTCGCGGGTCGCGGTCACCTCGTCCGGCGTAATCAATTCACCCAGCCGGGCACCGAGCGAACCCGCCAACTCGGCCGACAGCGACGTCAGCGCCGCGTGCGCGTCGGCCGCCAGCGGTTCGCCGGCCCAGCCCCACAGCAGCGTGCGCAGCTTGTCCTCGACGTGGAAGCAGATGCCGTGGTCGATCCCGTACACGTGCCCGTCGGGGCCGGGCAGCAGGTGGCCGCCCTTGCGGTCGGCGTTGTTGATCACCGCGTCGAAGACGGCGATCCGACGCAGTGCGTCGGCGGCGGCGTGCACGAGCAGCGCGGGCTGCTCCTTGCCGTGTTCGTCCGGGACGACCACGTGCGCGATCGGCTTCCAGGCCGGGCCCGGGTCCACGGCGGGCAGGATCGCCACCGGTTCCGGCTCGTCGTCGGCGGGCTTGTGGTCGATCCACACCTGGCACATGCCCGTGCCGTACGGACCCTCGCGCAACACGGTGGTCGGCACGATGTTCCAGCCGAGCGCCTCGGACACCTCGTACGCGGCCATCTCGCGCCCCGCCAACGTGCCGTCGGGGAAGTCCCACAGCGGCCGCTCGCCCGCGACCGGCTTCCACACGCAGGGCAGCGACACCCCGTCGAGCGTGGCCACGCAGTACAGCGTCGCGTTGGAGGCGTCCTCCAGGCGCGCCTGCACCGTCAGCTCGCCCCGGCGCAACAGCTCCGGGACGGCGGCGGCGTCGAGGACCGTGGTCAACGCCGATACCCGTTGGCGCGCGGGCAGATGTGGCCCTCGGGATCCATCGGCAGCCCGCAGAACGGGCACGACGGGCGGCCCGCCGCGACCACGAGCAGCGCGCGCTTGGCGAACGCCCGGGCCTGACCACCGGTGAGCCGGACCCGCAGCAACGGCGGCCCGTCCTCGTCGTCGTCATCGCCGAGCAGGGTGTCCTCGGGGGCGTCGTCGTCGGGGACCTGGGCCTGCGCCTCGACCACGAGACGCTCGTCGTCGGCATCCCACGCGAGCGCCATCGTGCCGACCCGGAACTCCTCCAGGATCGGCGGCAACAGCGGGCCGGAGTCCTCGAGTTCGGTCGGCGTCACGGCCGGCACGGCGGTTTCGCCGCCGGTGCGGCGAACCAGCTCGTCGAGCAATTCGTCGACGCGTTCGGCCAGTACGGACACCTGGGTCTTCTCCAGGGCGACGCTGGTCACGCGGCCGGCGGCGGAGGCCTGAAGGAAGAAGGTTCGCTGGCCGGGCTCACCTACGGTGCCGGCGACGAACCGCTCCGGGGGGTCGTACAGGAAGACCTGGCGGGGCACGAGCTGCTCCGTGTTTCTGTCGAGAGCGGGACGGGGTGGGTGGCGGTCTCGGGGCTGGTCTGTCTCGGAAGTCGTCTGTCGATGGGATGGCGGTGGAGCTGGTGTGGCGCGGACCGGTGTCCTACCCGGTCGTATCCGTTCATCCGGCCTATCCGGGTCCCGCACGGTTATATCCGCCGGATCCGAAGTGGTATTCCCGGATGATCCTGCCCGTTTCCACGGGTTCGATCTTGCCCGAATGATCCCGCCCCGGCGGGGGCGGTCCGGGTCGGGCGAGGGCGCGCGGGGGGAGTGCGCCCTCCCAAGCACCCTACGGCGCGCCGGCTCCGCCGCCCACCACCGCGTCACCCGACGCGGGCGCGTGCCGACCGTCCGGCGCCGACAGCAGCCCGGCCACCGAGCCGCCGGTGTCGTTGAGCCGTCCGACGCTCGGTCGGTGTGCGCCGTACGTGATCACCGTGAGCGAGCACGGGTCGACCTGGATGCGCTGGAACAGGTCCAGGTGCATCCCGAGCGCGTCCGCGACCAGGGCCTTGATCACGTCGCCGTGCGAGCAGACCAGGTACATCGCGTCCGCCCCGTGCTCGGCGGCGATCCGCTCGTTCCACTCCCGGACGGCGTCCACGGCCCGGGCCTGCGTGGTGCGCAGGGCCTCGCCCCCCGCGCCGGGGAAGGTGACCGCACTCGGATGCATCTGCACGGTCTTCCACAGCGGTTCCTCGGCGAGCTTCTTCAGCTCCCGCCCGGTCCAGTCGCCGTACCGACACTCGCCGACCCGCTCGTCCACCTGCGCACCGGTGTCCAACGCGAACTTGGTGCCGGCCCGGGCCGACAACACCGCCTCGGACGTCTGCCGACACCGCTCCAACGGACTGGTCACCACCGCCGCGAGCGGCACCTCGGCAATCCGCCGCCCCAACGCCGCGGCCTGTTCCTCGCCCCGATCGTCCAGGAACACCCCCGGCGTCCAACCGGCCAACACCCCAGAGGAGTTCGCCGTGGTCCGCCCGTGCCGCACAAAGAGCACCGTCGTCATACCCCCAACCCTATGCGCCCCCGGAATCCGCCCCTTCCGCCGGCCGGCTGCGACGCGGCCGCGGCGCGAGGCCGCGGAGCGGGGGTGCGGGGCGGGAACCCGGGGCGCGTGACGGGGATCCGGGACGGGGGCGGAGACCCCGAGGCGCAGCGTGGGCCAGGGGTTCGGGGCGGCCCCGAGCCGCGGGCGTGGGCCTGGAGGTGGATAGGGCCGGCCCACCCAACAGCCCCCGGCACGCCCGACCGACGGCAGGCACCCCGGCCACGAGCCCGACCCGGGCCTCCCCCAGGCCGCCGAACCCGCCCGCACCCTGGCGCGTCAGCGCCCCCGACCCCGGCCCACCCCAGTGATCGACGCGCGAAGCGCGGAGAGCGGCGGAGCCGCAAGCTTGGGCTTCGTGCCCCGGAGCGAAGCGGAGGGACACGAAGCCCCGAGCGAGGC
>NZ_JBVHLU010000228.1:1900-5361 GCF_055558835.1 Embleya sp. NPDC025285 | reverse complement strand
GCCCCCCTCTCCTCTGTGCCGCCCCCCCCCCCCTCCCCCCCCCCCCCCCCCCCCCCCCCCCCCCCCCCCCCCCCCCCCCCCCCCCCCCCGCCGCCACGCCCGCCCACACACACCGACCACCGGGAATCTCCCAACCGGCGACGCCCGTCGACCGACACGCCCCCGCCCCCGCGCCCGCGTCCGCCGGCGAGCAGTACTCCGCCGCCCGCCTGATGCCTGCCCGCAGCGCCGTGGTGGGGCCGCCGGTGCCGTACACCGTGCAACGCGGCGACACCCTGTGGGACATCGCCCAGGAGCGTCTGGGTGATCCTCTGCGCTGGCCGGAGATCTACAAGCTCAGCAAGACCCTCCCGCAACCCGACGGCGCTCGGCTGGGCGATCCGGACCTGATCGAGCCGGGCTGGGTCCTGCACCTGCCCGCCGACGCGACCGTGCCCGCCGCGGACACCCCCGCCCCGGAGCAGGTACCGCACACGCCGACCGCGCCTGCCACGCCCGAGACCGCGCCGCCGAATCCCGCGCAGCCGGGTGACGTTGCCGTGCCTGCCGCGCCGCCGCCGGGGTCGACCGGGCCCGCGTCGCCGGCTCCGGCCGCCGAGTCCCCGCACCGGTCCGAGCCGACCACCGCGCCCGGCGAGCACCTTCCCGCTCCGGCCGCACCTCCCGCCCCGGCCGCACCTCCGGCCGCGTCTCCGGCTCCGGTCGAGGTTCCGATTCCGACGGCGACTGCGGATGCGCCCGCCGCCACCGCGCCCGCCGTGTCTCCGTCGGCGGCTCCGCCCTCGGACGATCGCGAGGACGAGGGTCGTCCGGTGGGGATCGAGGTGGGGGAGGCGGGTTTCATCGGGGTGACGTTCGCGGCGGGGATCGCGGCGGCGTTGGTGTTCGCCCGCGCGCACAGGCGTCGCCGGCACAAGGTGGGGGACGCGGAGCCGCCGCCGTTGGCGGGGATCGTCCGCGAGGCCCAACACGCCCACCTGTGGGCCCGGACAGCGGACCCCACCACCGAGGCCCCCGACCCGGACGAGCCGGCCCACGACACCCCCGCATCGGCCGACGCGGCCCCGCGCCGCCCCCTGCCCGCGGCGCCGCAGCCCGCGGCGGCGATCACCGTCGGGGTGCGCGGCCGCCGTGAGCTCACGGTGTGGGACGTGACGTCCGGCAGTGGTCTGGGTTTGACGGGGCCGGGTGCGTTGGGGGTGGCTCGGGCGGTGGCGATGAGCGTGGCCACCGCGGCCCAGCGCACCCGCCCCGACCCGCCCCCCGCCCGGCTGCTGCTCACCGCCGCCGACGCCGCGATCGTCCTCCCCGACCACGACCACGAACCGCTGCGTGAGGGTGGGCCGTTGCGGATCGTCGCCGACCTGGACACGGCCCTGGACGAGGCCGAGGCACACCTGCTCACGCACCGCCGCGCCACCGACGCCCAAGACGGCGAGGACGGCGAGGCGGCCGAGGCGGCCGAGGCCGGGCCGGGCATGCTCATTGTGCTCACGCGTGCGGACCGCCGGTGTCACCCCCGCATGCGGGCGATCGCCGCGCACGGCAGCGAGGGGGGAGTGGCGGTCCTGACGCTGGGGACCTGGCCCGGGGCGAGTTGCCACATCCAGCCGGACGGGACCCTGACCCGCACGGCGAGCACCGTCGGCCCGCCGGTGCGGTTCTTCCACCTCGACCCCGACCACACCCGCGACCTCCTGGACCTGCTGCGCGCGGCCCACGGCCACGCACCGGGTGGCCCGACCGGCCCGCGCCCGCGCCGGACGACGTCGGCGCCCGGTCCCACCGCCGGTCCGCGTCCGAGCATCCGCCCCAGATCCCCGCGCCGCGGGGCCACGTCCACGATCGTGGTGAGCCTGCCCACGACGACCGAGACACCCGAACCCCCATACCAGGCCCCGACCAGGCGAACGCAGACCCACGGAACCGCCGTCGAGGCCGACGCCGACGGGGCCGACGCGGAGGCCGATTCGGAGCTCGACGCGGACGCCGAGGTCCCGACCGGTGCCGGCGTCGAGTGCGACGCCGACGTCGCCGGGCAGACGGTGGACGTCCCGGAAGGTGACGAGACCGGGAACGACGGCTGCGGGATCGAGGTCTCCCCAGCAGACCCAGACCCAGACCCAGACCCGGACCCAGACCCGGGCCCAGCCCTTGACCCAGACGCGGACGCGGATGCGCTCCCGGGGTCGGCCTCGCGTTCCGCGGATCCTGCGGTGGTGCTGCGTGTGTTGGGGAAGTTCGGGATCGACGCGGGCGGCGTACCTATTTCGCTGGGGATTTCCTTGAAATCGGGCGTCAGGGAATTCCTCGGCCTGTTGGCCGTTTATCCGAATGGAATTCGGGCGGAGGAATTGGCGGACAAATTGAATGCGCCGATCGATCCTGTCGACTCGCGGCGGGAGATGGCCAACGTCCGCAGGTCCGCCCGCAAGATCCTGGGCCGGGCGGGCGCGTCCGTGGGGGCGGGTTCCGCCGTGTTCTTCTCGCGCTCCGCCGAGCACTACCTGCTGGCGGCCGATCAGATCACCAGCGATGTGCGGATCCTCACCACCGCGCTGCGCGAGGCCGCCAACACCCCCGACCCGATCGTGGCGGCGGCGGCGTGGGAGCGGGCGATCGCCGTCTACCGCGGGCCCTACCTCGAGGGCTCCCCGTACCCGTTCACCGACGAGATCCGCGAGAGCCTGCACCACCGGGTCGTCGACGCCCACACCCGCCTGGCCGAACACCACGCCACCCGCGGCGACACCGACCGCGCCCTGGACCTGCTCGCCCGCGCCATCGACCTCGACCCCGCCAACGAGGCCCTGTACCAGAGCGCGCTGCGCCTGCAACTGGCTGCCGGGCGGGCGGACGCCGCGGTGCGCACCCTCGCGGCGCTGCGCCGCGCGTTGGCCGAGATCGACGCCGAGCCCGACCCGGCGACCCTCGAACTCCTGGCCGCCGCGGACGTGCCGGACTCGGCGCGTCGGGCGGCGTCGTGACCGGACCCGGCGGCCGGGTGGGCCGCGCACCCCCGGACCGTTCGGGCGTCGCCTGGCCCGTCGCCTGGCCCGTCGTGTCCCCCGTCGCGCTTGGAAACGACGCCCCCCGAACACGGGAACCGCCAGGTCGGCGGCCTTTGCGCACCCTCGAGGGTGCGCAGCCTGTATATGGGGTTCATCGTCAGTAACCCCAATCCACCCCCGGCGGCCCGGCCCCCTTCTCCTCTCACCTCACGTCCCCCGGTTCCCGTCCCTCCTTGTCCTCGTATCCGACTTTCCCGCTCTCCTCCCTCCGTCCTCCCGTCCTGCTCTCCTCCTGTCCGGCCCCGGCCCCGGCCCCGCGCCCGCGCCGGCCCCGGCCCCGGCCCCGCGCCCGCGCCGGCCCCGGCCCCGCGCCCGCGCCGGCCCCGGCCCCGCGCCCGCGCCGGCCCCGGCCCCGCGCCCGCGCCGGCCCCGGCCCCGCGCCCGCGCCGG
>NZ_JBVHLU010000228.1:0-1804 GCF_055558835.1 Embleya sp. NPDC025285 | reverse complement strand
CCGGCCCCGCGCCCGCGCCGGCCCCGCGCCCGCGCCGGCCCCGGCCCCGCGCCCGCGCCGGCCGGGCCCGCCGGCGCGGCCGGATTTCGGTCGCGGGGTCGGGGGTGCGCGATAGAAAGCGTCGCGTATTCCGTATTCCGGCTCTGAATCGGTCGAGGAATTCGCCGAATACCAGCAATTCACGGCGGTGCAATTCATGGATATCGAGCTATGCTTTTCATGTACCCGGAAAACGGGGGCGGGAAAACCGCCCGAACGGGCCGTGTGAATAGGGCCCGGAATTGTAGTGAATCGTGAATTGGCCGACGGGATAAGTACGCCCGTTTCGATGCCGGAGGTGACGGTCACCATGGACGACATACGCGCCCGGATGCCGGCGCTGCGGGACGAGAGATGCGCCCGGGGCCGGGAACCGGTGCCGATCACGCTCGCGGAGCGTGCGATCGGCGCCCTGCGGGCCCACGAGGCCTACGGCCTGTTCCGCGCGGACGTGTTCACGCACATGCGCCGCAGCGAGCCGTGGCGGATGCTCGCCCGGATGCTCGAGGTGGACCCGGAGGTCATCGTCCGCGAACGGGGCCCCGACCTGATCTGGTTCCTCCACGTGCCCGACGGCACGCGCCGGCACACGTTCTGGGTGCCGCCCGCCCCCGACGAGCCCTCTCCGGAGGACGTGTTCACGGTGTGCTGGGTGAGCGAATGCCCCTGCTGCGACCGGCCGATGCCGATGGTCGAGATCACCAACCTCGCCGACCTCGGCCGGGTCCTCGACCCGGACCACGCCGACGAGGTGATCGAACGCGCGGTCGCCGGCCCCTACATCGGCCAGGCCCGATTCCACACGGCGACCTGCGACCGCTGGTTCTGACCCCCGCCACCCGATTCCGACCCCATCACCTCCCGACGGGAGCCCGTCGTGATCACCTCCACGTCCACCATGTCCGCCGCGAACGTCATCGGCGCCGACGTCGACTGGGCCGTGACCTACCGCCTGCCCACCACCCCCGCCGACCAGGTCCTCGTCAGCCCGGACTGCGCCACCCTCGACGCCCTGCAGGACCAGATCGACACGATCGGCCGGCTCGACGGCGCCCACGACGTCCGGATCGTCCAGCGCACCATCGCCACCGCGTACGTGACGCTCGCCGACCTCGACGGACACCCGTAGCACCGCACCCGTAACGCCCGCACCCCTATCGGTACCACCGGTGTGACCGGGCCGCCGCCCGCGCGGCGGCCCGGACCCCACCACCGCGCACCCGCGAACACCACCCGCCTCCGGGAGGAGCATCATGCCGACCGACACCGACCAGCCCTATGCCTCGACCGAGCGCTACCTCGACCACCGCAACGACCTGCTCAGCCTGCTCAAGAGCTGGTGTTACACCCACACCGCCGGCCACCTGGGCTCGCGCGAACACCGCCACCGCCCCGAGGTTCTCGCGTTCGGCCAGGCGTTCGACGCCCTCATGGACAGGGCGCCGGGAACGTGGCGCCGGCTGCCCGACGAGCACGCCCGACTCGCCGACACCGCCCGGGCGTTGTTGGGGGCGATGGGCCCCTCCGACGAGCAGGACGACGGCAACGGCCGATACGTCCTCCGCCGGATCGAGGACGTGTCCGACCGGATCGCCCGGGGCCTGCGCGCCGACCTCGGCTGACCACCACACCCGCACCCGCACCGCACTCGTACCACCGGTGCGACCCGGGCCCGCCCGGGGGGGGGGGGGGGGGGGGGGGGGGGGGGGGCAGGGAGGGGGGGGGGGGGGAAAGGGAGGGAAGGGGGGGGGGGGGGGGGAGAGGG
>NZ_JBVHLU010000227.1:0-5542 GCF_055558835.1 Embleya sp. NPDC025285 | reverse complement strand
AAAAACTGAAACACCTTGAACGTTAAACGCCCGGAGGGCGCGGTTGACTCCGCACCAAAGGAAGCGTCCGTTCCTTGAGAACTCAACAGCGTGCCAAAAGTCAACGCCAAAGAAACACCCCCGGCGCTGAACGTCTTCCCACTCGGGAAGCAGCGGTCAGTGTTGGTGGTTCCTTTGAAGAAAATCCTGGGTTCCGTCAGTGGGCCCAGGTCACAGCAAGGACGCCGGCGACATACCCGGACTATTCCTCCGGGAGAGTCGCCGCTCACTTATTGTGTTCCACCGGATTACCGGTGAACATCAATGGAGAGTTTGATCCTGGCTCAGGACGAACGCTGGCGGCGTGCTTAACACATGCAAGTCGAACGCTGAAGCCCTTCGGGGTGGATGAGTGGCGAACGGGTGAGTAACACGTGGGCAACCTGCCCTGCACTCTGGGATAACTTCGGGAAACCGGAGCTAATACCGGATAACATCCTCCTCCGCATGGTGGGGGGTTGAAAGTTCCGGCGGTGCAGGATGGGCCCGCGGCCTATCAGCTTGTTGGTGGGGTAGTGGCCTACCAAGGCGACGACGGGTAGCCGGCCTGAGAGGGCGACCGGCCACACTGGGACTGAGACACGGCCCAGACTCCTACGGGAGGCAGCAGTGGGGAATATTGCGCAATGGGCGAAAGCCTGACGCAGCGACGCCGCGTGAGGGATGACGGCCTTCGGGTTGTAAACCTCTTTCAGCAGGGAAGAAGCGAAAGTGACGGTACCTGCAGAAGAAGCACCGGCTAACTACGTGCCAGCAGCCGCGGTAATACGTAGGGTGCGAGCGTTGTCCGGAATTATTGGGCGTAAAGAGCTCGTAGGCGGCCTGTCGCGTCGGATGTGAAAACTCGGGGCTTAACCCCGAGCCTGCATTCGATACGGGCAGGCTAGAGTTCGGCAGGGGAGACTGGAATTCCTGGTGTAGCGGTGAAATGCGCAGATATCAGGAGGAACACCGGTGGCGAAGGCGGGTCTCTGGGCCGATACTGACGCTGAGGAGCGAAAGCGTGGGGAGCGAACAGGATTAGATACCCTGGTAGTCCACGCCGTAAACGTTGGGAACTAGGTGTGGGCGACATTCCACGTCGTCCGTGCCGCAGCTAACGCATTAAGTTCCCCGCCTGGGGAGTACGGCCGCAAGGCTAAAACTCAAAGGAATTGACGGGGGCCCGCACAAGAGGCGGAGCATGTGGCTTAATTCGACGCAACGCGAAGAACCTTACCAAGGCTTGACATACACCGGAAACATCTGGAGACAGGTGCCCCTTTTGGTCGGTGTACAGGTGGTGCATGGCTGTCGTCAGCTCGTGTCGTGAGATGTTGGGTTAAGTCCCGCAACGAGCGCAACCCTCGTTCTGTGTTGCCAGCATGCCCTTCGGGGTGATGGGGACTCACAGGAGACTGCCGGGGTCAACTCGGAGGAAGGTGGGGACGACGTCAAGTCATCATGCCCCTTATGTCTTGGGCTGCACACGTGCTACAATGGCCGGTACAATGAGCTGCGATACCGCGAGGTGGAGCGAATCTCAAAAAGCCGGTCTCAGTTCGGATCGGGGTCTGCAACTCGACCCCGTGAAGTCGGAGTCTCTAGTAATCGCAGATCAGCATTGCTGCGGTGAATACGTTCCCGGGCCTTGTACACACCGCCCGTCACGTCACGAAAGTCGGTAACACCCGAAGCCGGTGGCCCAACTCGCAAGAGGGGGAGCCGTCGAAGGTGGGACCAGCGATTGGGACGAAGTCGTAACAAGGTAGCCGTACCGGAAGGTGCGGCTGGATCACCTCCTTTCTAAGGAGCACATAGCCGAATGTGGCCATCTGTGCCACACGGTTGCTCATGGGTGGAACGTTGACTATTCGGTGGGATCTTTCAAAGATCTTCGTGAGTACTGCTCTTCGGGGCGTGGAAAGCGCGGGTCGGTCGGAGGCTTCCGCCGGGCACGTTGTTGGGTCCTGAGGGAATGGGCCCGGCCCCACAGCCTGTTGGCTGTTGGGGCTGGTCTGTTGTCTCGGGAAGGTTCCGATCCTCGGACGGTTTTCGAACCGCCAGTCGCAAGATTGGTAGGCGTGGCCTGAGTGTTCGTGGGAATCGGTTGTTGTTTGAGAACTGCACAGTGGACGCGAGCATCTGTGGCCAAGTTGTTAAGGGCGCACGGTGGATGCCTAGGTACCAGGAACCGATGAAGGACGTGGGAGGCCGCGATAGGCCCCGGGGAGCTGTCAACCGAGCTGTGATCCGGGGGTGTCCGAATGGGGAAACCCGGCAGTCGTCATGGGCTGTCACCCGCACCTGAATATATAGGGTGTGTGGAGGGAACGCGGGGAAGTGAAACATCTCAGTACCCGCAGGAAGAGAAAACAACCGTGATTCCGAGAGTAGTGGCGAGCGAAATCGGATGAGGCTAAACCGGTCACGTGTGATACCCGGCAGGGGTTGCGTGATCGGGGTCGTGGGAGTGTGCTTGATCGGTCTGCCGGCCGGTCGGCGAGTCAGAAACCGTACATGTAGTCGAAGGACATGCGAAAGGTCCGGCGTAGAGGGTAAGACCCCCGTAGACGAAACATGTGCGGCTTGCTTGCGCATTTCCCAAGTAGCACGGGGCCCGAGAAATCCCGTGTGAATCCGGCGGGACCACCCGCTAAGCCTAAATATTCCCTGGTGACCGATAGCGGACTAGTACCGTGAGGGAAAGGTGAAAAGTACCCCGGGAGGGGAGTGAAATAGTACCTGAAACCGTGTGCCTACAAGCCGTGGGAGCGTCGCCATCCGCGTTTAGTCGTGGGTGGTCGTGACTGCGTGCCTTTTGAAGAATGAGCCTGCGAGTTTGCGGTGTGTGGCGAGGTTAACCCGTGTGGGGTAGCCGTAGCGAAAGCGAGTCCGAACAGGGCGATTGAGTCGCGCGCCCAAGACCCGAAGCGGAGTGATCTAGCCATGGGCAGGGTGAAGCGCGGGTAAGACCGTGTGGAGGCCCGAACCCACCAGGGTTGAAAACCTGGGGGATGACCTGTGGTTAGGGGTGAAAGGCCAATCAAACTCCGTGATAGCTGGTTCTCCCCGAAATGCATTTAGGTGCAGCGTCGTGTGTTTCTTGCCGGAGGTAGAGCACTGGATTGTTGATGGGCCTCACCAGGTTACTGAGATAAGCCAAACTCCGAATGCCGGTAAGTGAGAGCGCGGCAGTGAGACTGCGGGGGATAAGCTCCGTGGTCGAGAGGGAAACAGCCCAGAGCACCGACTAAGGCCCCCAAGCGTGCGCTAAGTGGGAAAGGATGTGGAGTCGCAGAGACAACCAGGAGGTTGGCTTAGAAGCAGCCACCCTTGAAAGAGTGCGTAATAGCTCACTGGTCAAGTGATTCCGCGCCGATAATGTAGCGGGGCTCAAGCGCACCGCCGAAGTCGTGTCATTCGTACATGTAGCCAAGCCTTCGTGGTTCAGGCGTACGGATGGGTAGGGGAGCGTCGTGCAGCGAGTGAAGTCGCGGTGGAAACCAGCGGTGGACGCTGCACGAGTGAGAATGCAGGCATGAGTAGCGAATCACACGTGAGAAACGTGTGCGCCGGATGACCAAGGGTTCCTGGGGCAGGCTAATCCGCCCAGGGTAAGTCGGGACCTAAGGCGAGGCCGACAGGCGTAGTCGATGGACAACGGGTTGATATTCCCGTACCCGCTACGATGCGCCAGCGCCGAACCTCGTGATGTTAAGGCCGTGAAGCCGCCGGGATCCTTCGGGTGAACGGTTTTGGTGGAGCCGCCGAACCAATCGGGTAGTAGGTGAGCGATGGGGTGACGCAGGAAGGTAGTCCAGCCCGGGCGGTGGTAGTCCCGGGGTAAGGGTGTAGGGCGTTGTGTAGGCAAATCCGCACAACACGAGCCTGAGACCTGATGCCGACCCGATTGTGGGGAAGTGGATGATCCTATGCTGCCGAGAAAAGCCTCTAGCGAGTGTCGTGGCGGCCCGTACCCCAAACCGACTCAGGTGGTCAGGTAGAGAATACTAAGGCGTTCGGGTGAACTGTGGTTAAGGAACTCGGCAAAATGCCCCCGTAACTTCGGGAGAAGGGGGGCCATTGTTGGTGAGGAGACTTGCTCTCCGAGCTGGTGGTGGCCGCAGAGACCAGCGAGAAGCGACTGTTTACTAAAAACACAGGTCCGTGCGAAGTCGTAAGACGATGTATACGGACTGACGCCTGCCCGGTGCTGGAACGTTAAGGGGACCGGTTAGCTCTTCGGGGCGAAGCTGAGAACTTAAGCGCCAGTAAACGGCGGTGGTAACTATAACCATCCTAAGGTAGCGAAATTCCTTGTCGGGTAAGTTCCGACCTGCACGAATGGCGTAACGACTTCTCGACTGTCTCAACCACAGGCCCGGTGAAATTGCACTACGAGTAAAGATGCTCGTTTCGCGCAGCAGGACGGAAAGACCCCGGGACCTTTACTATAGTTTGATATTGGTGTTCGGTTCGGCTTGTGTAGGATAGGTGGGAGACTGTGAAGCGGACACGCCAGTGTTCGTGGAGTCGTCGTTGAAATACCACTCTGGTCGTGCTGGATGTCTAACCTGGGTCCGTGATCCGGATCAGGGACAGTGTCTGATGGGTAGTTTAACTGGGGCGGTTGCCTCCTAAAGGGTAACGGAGGCGCCCAAAGGTTCCCTCATCCTGGTTGGCAATCAGGTGTCGAGTGTAAGTGCACAAGGGAGCTTGACTGTGAGACCGACAGGTCGAGCAGGTGCGAAAGCAGGGACTAGTGATCCGGCGGTGGCTTGTGGAAGCGCCGTCGCTCAACGGATAAAAGGTACCCCGGGGATAACAGGCTGATCTTCCCCAAGAGTCCATATCGACGGGATGGTTTGGCACCTCGATGTCGGCTCGTCGCATCCTGGGGCTGGAGTAGGTCCCAAGGGTTGGGCTGTTCGCCCATTAAAGCGGTACGCGAGCTGGGTTTAGAACGTCGTGAGACAGTTCGGTCCCTATCCGCTGTGCGCGTAGGAGTCTTGAGAAGGGCTGTCCCTAGTACGAGAGGACCGGGACGGACGAACCTCTGGTGTGCCAGTTGTTCTGCCAAGGGCATGGCTGGTTGGCTACGTTCGGGAGGGATAACCGCTGAAAGCATCTAAGCGGGAAGCTTGCTTCGAGATGAGGACTCCCACCAACTTCGGTTGGGTAAGGCCCCCGAGAGACGATCGGGTTGATAGGCCGGGTGTGGAAGCCCTGTAAGGGGTGGAGCTGACCGGTACTAATAGGCCGAGGACTTGTCCTCAGTTGCTACGCGTCCACTGTGTGGTTCCCGAACCGCAATCGGTTTCGGGGAACCCGTTTGATAATTGAATCACCGCATGTGATTTCTGGTTCACCGAACGACCCGTGATTGTCGGGTTCGATGGTTTTCCGGTGGTCTTGGCGGAGAGGAAACGCCCGGTCTCATTCCGAACCCGGAAGCTAAGCTCTCCAGCGCCGATGGTACTGCACTCGAAGGGGTGTGGGAGAGTAGGACGCCGCCGGAATC
>NZ_JBVHLU010000226.1:0-5579 GCF_055558835.1 Embleya sp. NPDC025285 | reverse complement strand
CGTTTCGGCGGCTTCGCTTTCCTCGCTTTCGGCTTCCACCGCGTTTCCGCGTTTTCCGCCTCCCGGACTCTAGCAGATCTTCCGACCCGCTTTTCGTCCGTTGCTTCGTGCTTTCGGCCTTCGAAACTCTCGTTTCCCCGGCTTCCGGCTCTTCGAGCTTAGCAGATTCGGTAACCCGTTTCTGCCGTGCTCCGGCCGATTGGAAATTCCAAAACCACATGCACAAGAACAGCAAATAGCCGAACCCGTCGCGAATGAACGCGACCGATGATCGAGAAATTCGATGGTGATGCTGCGGCAGGAGTGCGATCCTTGACGGACGCCCCGCTCGGCTCTGGCAGAGACTACCAGACTGTCGCGCCGTTGAACAACTTCGCGACAACCCTTCGAATCTACGTGTGCGGTCGGTGGGCTGTCAAGATCACCTCTTCAGGCGACCATCGGCAGTTCGTCCGCGACGTCCGAGGATGCCACATCCCCCCGCTCTCCGGCGAATTCGGCCCGCCGACCCAGGATCAGCACGTACCCGAGGAACAACGACTCCGCCGCCACACCGATCGCGATGCGGCCCCAGGTCGGTAGGCCGGACGGGGTCACGAAGGCTTCGATGACGCCGGATACGACCAGAACCAGGGCCAGTCCGACGGCCATGCCCAGGGCGATCCGGCCCTCCTCGGCGATCGCCCTGGCTCTGGTGCGCGGGCCCGGGTCGATCACCGTCCACCCCAGGCGCAGGCCCACGCCGGCCGCGATGAACACCGCGGTGAGTTCGAGCAGGCCGTGCGGCGTGATCAGGCCGAAGAACACGTCGAGTCGACCCG
Source organism: Embleya sp. NPDC025285 (assembly GCF_055558835.1). Classification (NCBI taxonomy): domain Bacteria; kingdom Bacillati; phylum Actinomycetota; class Actinomycetes; order Kitasatosporales; family Streptomycetaceae; genus Embleya; species Embleya sp. NPDC025285. The sequence continues at coordinate 4,758 of NZ_JBVHLU010000226.1, read as the reverse complement.
CGTCGGCCATCAGACCCGCCGAGACGCCGACGTTCATCGCGTTGCTGAAGACGATGAACAGCACCGGCAGGCCCAGCAGGATGCCCAGCGCCAGGCAGCCGGCCGTCACCCACGCGTTGTTCGTGGCCACCTGCGCGGCGAAGGAACTCGCGGGCGCGCTCGAGTAGTAGGTCTCGAAGTCGCCGCCCGGCCGGGTCATCTCCCGGATGTCCTCCGGCGCGGCCACCGCGTCGCGTACCGCCGGGTCGTGGGCGACCCATGCGGCGATGATCGAGGCCAGTGCGAGGAACGCCATCGCCGTCACGCTCCACCAACGGCGACTGCGGTAGACCGCGACCGGGAATCGAACGGTCAGGAAGAGCATCGCGTCCCGCCAGGCCGGCGTGCGGGGTGCGGTGACCGCCGAGCGGGCTCGCGCGGTCAGTGTGGAGAGTCGGCCGACCAGCATCGGGTCCGGCGCGGCGGAGCGGATCGTCGACAGGTGGGTGGCCGTGCGGCGGTACAGCGTGACCAGCTCGTCCACCTCGGGTCCCGACAAGCGCCGTCGGCGGCGGGTGAGTTGTTCCAGGCGTTCCCACTCGTGGCGGTGTACCGCGACGAACACGTCGACATCCATACGGTGCATCCTCTCTGGGAGCGACATCGACGCACACACTGGAGGTGGACGTGTCCGAGCTCGTCACGGGAGAAGCGGTCGCGCTCGACCTGCGCCCCGCGCGGTTGCCCAGCCGGGCACTCGCGATGGTGATCGACCTGGCCGCGCAGTTCGCGCTGCTGTTGCTGACGGTCTGGCTGGTGTCGCTGGCGGTTCCGGACGCGGACGAGGCGCTCGTGGCGGCGTTGTCGTTGTCGATCCTGGTGTTGGTCCTGATCGGCTGGCCGGTGGCGTGGGAGACCGTGACGCATGGGCGCTCGCTCGGGAAGATGGCACTCGGGCTGCGGGTGGTTCGCGACGACGGTGGGCCGGTCCGGTTCCGGCAGGCGCTGGTGCGCGCGTTGCTCGGGTTCTTCGTGGACTTCTGGACCACGGTCGGATGCGGCGCGGTGTTCTCGTCGCTGGCCTCGAAGAACGGCAGACGTCTCGGGGACATGGCGGCCGGGACGTTCGTGGTGCGTGAGCGCACCCCCGGTGCTCGGCAGCTACCGCTGCCGCTGCATCCGGCCGCCGCGGCGTGGGCGACCGGAATCGAGCTGTCGGGGTTGACCGACGAGCTCGCGTTGGCGATTCGGCAGTACCTGTCGCGGCGCGGTGAGCTCGATCCGGCGATAGAGGCGTCGCTGGGCGAGCGGCTGATGGTGGACACCGCGAACCGGATCGGGATGGGGCCGCCGCCCGGAATGCATCCGGTGGTCTTTCTCGCCGCCGTACTCGCCGAGCGCCAGCGCCGGGACTGGGAGCGGTACACGGCCGCCCGACACGGATACGCCCCCAGCACCCCTCCTCCCGCCGGATCGGAATCGGGATCGGAATGGGGCTCGACACCGACACCAGGACCAGGACCGGGACCAGGACCGACGCAGACCCCGGCCTGGGTGCCGACTCCCCCGCCGGTGCCCCAGTCCCCTCCCACACCGCGACCTCCGGCCCCGCCCGCCCCACCCGCCGAGCCCGCCCCACCCGCCGAGTCCGCCAAGCCCATCGAGCCCACCGAACCGGCCCAGCCCGCCCCGCCCTCCCAGCCCTCCGAGCCCGCCCGCCGCAAGGATCCCGGCTTCACCCCGCCGTCGTGATTCGGCGGTTCGGCGGGGTGTCGAGGGTTTCCAGTTCGATGCCGGGGGCGGCGAGCACCACGTCGCCGCTCAGGTGCACGATCGCGCGGTCGCCCGTGGCCAGGTCGTCCACCTCGTAGCGTTCGACGATCAGGCCGTCGTGGGTCTCCACCGCCGCCAGCGTCCAGGACTGGTCCACCGTGTGGGCGGCCAGCACCGGTTCGGTCAGCGCGATCAGGCGCAGCCGGGCGGTGCCGCCGGGGGCCAGGTTGAGCAGGGTCGCGGTGGCGATCAGGAAGGCCGGTGAGCGGCCGGTGAAGCCGGCGGCCTTCGCCTCGGCCTCGGTCGCGGGCACGTCCAGGGTCGGGTCCGCCGCGGCGCGCAGCCACACCACGCCGGCGGTGCCGTCCACGACCGTCGCGCCGCCGCGGACCCGCCAGCCGCCGGCGAGCGCCTCCAGGCGCAGCGGTCGGCCGCGCGCGTCGAGTGTCAGGTCGATGCCGCTTCCGGTGTAGCGCCAGCCGATCGGGCCGGGGGCGCAGGAGAAGCGCTCCGTGCCGAGGGGGGTGCCGTCGTGCGGGTCGTGGAAGGAGTAGCTGCCTGAGGGCATGCGCGGACCCTACGACACGGTGGGTCCGCCGGCGGCCACCACGCGGGTGAGCAGGGCGAGGAAGGTGGCTCGTTCGGCGGGGTCGAGCGGGGCGAGGAGTTCGTCCATCGCGGCGTCCACGAGCGGTTCCTGCCGGGCCAGGCGCTGTTCGCCGGCCTCGGTGGTGGTGATCGCGTTCTTGCGCCGGTCGCGTGGGTCGGGGGTGCGGGTGACCAGGCCGTCGGCCTGGAGGGAGTTCAGGATCGTGACCATGTCCTTGGGGTCGACGGCCACCGTGCGGGCGAGTTCGGCCTGGGCGACGGGGCCGTACTCCTGGACCGCGATCAGGACCAGGTGATGCAGCATCGGCATGCCGTCGCCGGCCAGCGCCGCGCGGACCAGTCCGCGGCCGTGCGCCGCGGCTCGGCCGAGCAGCCAGCTCGGCAGGACGCGGATCCGGGCGGGGGCGGGCAGCTTGTCGACCATGGGCGCAGCCTACCCGGGAATCATTGGACTTTCCCACGATCCATCAAATATCGTTGGAACTTCCCATGATTTCTGGAGGTGTGTGTGCGTCGCGTTCGCTATTACGAGTACGGCGGTCCCGAGGTGCTGCGTGTGGAGGATGCCGAGGCGCCCGAGCCGGGGTCGGGCGAGTTGCTGATCCGTACCGAGGCGATCGGGGTGAGCCTGCCGAGCGTGCGGAAGGTGCGCGAGGGCGGGCTGCCGCTGCCGGGGGTGGTCGGTGGGGACGTGGCCGGCGAGGTGTCCGCGGTCGGCCCGGACGTCACCGGGTACGCGGTCGGGGATCGGGTGGTCGCGATCTCGTTCGCGAACGCGTACGCCGACTTGGCGCTCGCGCCGACCTTCACCGCGTCGCACATCCCGGCCACAGCGAGCGCCGTGGACGCGGTCGCGCTGGTGCGTGGCGGGCAGGTCGCGCTCGGCGCGCTGGCCTCGGCCGGCTCGGTCGAGGGGAAGTCCGTACTGGTCACCGGTGCCGCGAGCGGGGCCGGTCACCTGGCCGTGCAACTGGCCCGCACGCGCGGCGCGCGGCGTGTGGTGGCGGCCGTCGGCTCGCTCGACAAGGCCGACTTCCTGCGTGGCCTGGGGGTCGACGACGTGGTGCGCTACGACGCCGAGTCCTGGGGCGAGCCGGTCGACGTCGTCCTGGACGGCGTCGGTGGTGACGTGTTGCCGCGCGCGGTGGCCGCGCTCGCCCCATTCGGGCGGCTGGTGTTCTTCAACTCCGGCGGCGGGACCGTGCCCGCGTGGGAACTGCTCGCGGGCGCGCGGACGATCACCGGGATGTCGATGGCCCGGTTCTCCACCGCGTTCCCGGACTTGTACGAGCGGCATCGGCGGGAGTTGTGGGACCTGGCACTGTCGGGCCGGTTGCGGGTCGCGGTGCACGAGACGTTCGCGCTCGCGGACGCGGCGAAGGCGCACGCGGTGATCGAGGCGCGCGCCAATCTCGGCAAGGTCGTATTGCGGCCGTAGGCGGAGTCGGTCACGAGCCGGCCACTCGGTCACTCGGCCGGCCCGCTCACCTGGTCAGCCCGCGCACTGCGCGAGCATCGCCTGCTTGTCCGCGTCGGTCACCGGCAGGTCGTATTTGATCGAGACCTGCGCGTAGCGGACCACGTACGAGCAGCGCACCGCCTTGTTCGGCGGCAGCCACGTCGCCGGGCTCGAATCGCCCTTGCCACCGTTGATCGGGCCGTCCACCGCGAGCAGGTTGAGCGGGTCGTTGGCGAGTCGTCGGCGCTTGTCCGCGTCCCACTGCGCGGCGCCCATCTGCCAGGACGCGCTGAGCGGCACCACGTGGTCTATCTGCACCGCGGACGCCTTGGCCTTGGTGAACGCTATGTCCTTGCCGGAGTAGGGGTCGGACAGCGTCATGGTGGTCACGACACAACCCTTGGCGTCCTTCCATCGGGTCGCCAGGCCGTCCCGCTTGAGGATGTCGTCGCGCGTGTCGCAGCTGTTCCGGCCGAACGGGACATCGGTGACGCTGTCGGTCCAGGCCGGCCCGTACTTCTCCCGGCCGTAACCGGTCTGCGGGCCGCGGCCCTTGGTGTTCACCCGCTCGATCAGCGCCCGGGCCCGGGTCAGGTCGGCGGGCGAAGTCAGCGGCGCCAGGCCCGGCTTGACGCCTTGCTCGTTCTCCAACGGGTTCGCCGCGGCGCTGCCGCCGGGGGCCTGCTCCGGCGCCGAGGCGGCCGTGGCGGAGTCGGCGCCCGCCGCGGATTCGGCCGTGGAGTCGTCGCCCTGGCAGGCGGTCAGCGCGACCGCGGCGAGCAGGATGGATATGTACGTCCGCCGTTGCATGCGACCGCCCCCCGAGGGATGTCGTGTGTCGTTGGTCGATGGCTACCCGCAACAGGCCGGGGGGGGGGGGGGGCGGGGGGGGGGCGGGGGGGGGGGGGGGGTCCGAGTCTTCCGTCCCGGCGGGCGGC
>NZ_JBVHLU010000225.1:0-5590 GCF_055558835.1 Embleya sp. NPDC025285 | reverse complement strand
ATGCGGCTGCTTCTCCGGCACGCCGATGCACGGCATCCGCCCTTCGGGCTCCTCGCTGCGCTCACGACGCGGCCCGATCCACCAAGATCCGCCGGGCAGGGCCTAGAGCCGATGCACGACCCGTCCCGCGACCACCGTCGCGGTCACCGGCAACTCCGGCAGATCGTCCGGGGCACAGGTGAGCGGGTCGCCGCCGAACATGGTCAGCTCGGCGTGGCAGCCCACCGCGATCCGACCGGCCACCGCTTCCTCGCCCGCCGCGTAGGCCGCCTCGGTCGTGTAGCCGGCCAGGGCCTGCCGGGCCGAGATGCCGACCGAGGCTCCGTACGCCGCGCGGTCGGGCTCGCCCGTCGGACGGCGCAATTGCGCGCCGCCCAGCGTGCGCCTGGGGTCGAACGCGGCGACCGGCCAGTCCGAGCCGAGCGCGACATGGCCACCGGCGGCCAGGATGTCGGCGTAGCGCCAAGCCCGTTCGGCCCGTTCCGGGCCCACCCGGCGCGACCAGTTGTCCGATCCGTCCGGCAGTGACCAGTCCATGTGCGTCGGCTGCATCGAGGCGACCACGTCGAGCGCGGCGAAGCGCGGCACGTCGGCGTCGCTCAGCACCTCGGCGTGCTCGATCCGGTGTCGGGTGCCGAACGGCGCGCCGTGCTCGGCGTACACGTCCAGCGCCCGGGACACCGCGCGGTCGCCGATCGCGTGCGTCCAGGCGGGCAGCCCGGCGCGGGCGGCGATCTCGACCGCGTCGGCGTACCGGTCGAAGTCCTTCCACTGCGATCTGTGCGACTGGCCGCAGCAGTCCGGCTCGTGCAGCCACGCGCCGCCGCCGTCGATCGCGCCGTCGGCGAAGAACTTGACCGCGGCGAGGCGCACCAGGCCGTCCAGGGAGCGCAGTTCGCCGATCCGGTCGGTGAGGTTGTCCACATCGCCGGGTGGGCACCACGGCGCCAATCGCACGCGCATGGTCAGCCGTTGTTCGTCGTTCAGCCCGGCCAGGGTGTCGGCGGTGCGTGGCCCGTCGTCCAGGACATGCACGCCGGTGACCCCGTGTCGGTTCTGCTCGGCGAACAACTTCTGTACCCGCGTCAGGAGTTCGGTGCGCGGCATGGGCGGTACCGCCTGGTAGCCCAGGAAGCACGCGGTCATCTCGTGCAACTCGCCGGTGGGGCCGCGCTCGTCGCAGACGATCTCGCTGCGGTCGGCGAACTCGCGGGGGCCGGTCAGTCCGGCGATCCGCAGCGCGGCCGTGCTCAGCAGCGCGGTGTGGCTGTCCGACATCCACACGAACGCCGGTCGACCGCCCACGGCGTCGTCGATCAGGTCGCGGTGGATGGCGCGGCTGGCGAACGCCGCGTACTCGCCGCCGAAACCGATCACCCAGTCGTCCGGTCCGCACAGCGCGGCCTGTTCGGTGAGTCGGCGCCGGGTCTCCTCCAGGGTGAGCGCGCCGACCAGGTTCGCGCCGCGGGTGGTGTCCGCACCCAGCACCGGGTGTTGATGACAGTCCGTCAGCCCGGGGGTGACGGTGTTCCCGGGCGCGTGGATCACGTCGGTGCGCGGTCCGATCAGCGCGCGCGCGTCGGCGCCCAGGGCGACGATCCGCCCGTCCCGCGCGGCGAGCGCGTCGGTGGTGGGTGCGGTGGGATCCATGGTCAGCACGCGTGCGTCCAGGATCACCAGGTCCGCGGCGGTCATACGGTGCTCCTCTGCGGAATCGGGGTCGGTTCGTCGGCGCCGCGGTCGGCGAAGCTCTCGCTCACCCGCACCTTGTCCTGCGGGCGGGCGACCAGCAGGTACACCACTCCGGTGCCGACCACGACGACGATGCCGAGCACGGCGGCCCAGACCTGGTAGGCCGGTGCGCCGGGCGGGGCGAGGATCTCGCGCGGCCACGCGATGTTGACGAACTCGAAGGCCAGCCAGGCGACCGCGAGCACGTTCAGCGGGGTGCCCCAGCGGCCGAACCGGACCAGGCCGCCGGGCGTCCAGGACCCGCGCAGCCGGGCGATCAGCGCGGCCAACGCGATCAACAGGAACTGGAGGTACATCGCTGCGCTGCCGAAGGTGATCAGGCTGCCGATCGCGGCGCTGTTCAGCGCCAGCAGCAGCGCCAGGCAACTGATCGCGGCGGTGATCACCAGCGCGCCGATGGGCGCCTGCCGCTTGCTCACCACGCGCAGCGCCCGGGATCCGGGCAACACACCGTCCCGGGAGACCGAGTAGACCGAGCGTGCGGCGGCGGCCTGGGAAGCGAGCGCGCACGCGATGAACGCGATGATCACCACGACCACGAACGGCTTGGCCGACCAGGAGCCGAACGAGTTCACCACGGCGGTGGTGACCGGGTCCAGGTCCTCTCCCGCGACCACCTTCGCGGGGTCGGGGTGGGCCAGTTCGGCGGCGACGGCGTTCAGCACGACCAGGCCGCCGACGCTGATCAGGGTCCACCAGATCGCCTTCGGCACGTGCCGGGCGGCGTCCTTGGTCTCCTCGGAGGAGGACACGCACGCGTCGAAGCCGAAGAACGCCCAGCCGCCGACCGCGAGCGCGGCGAGCATCGCGGAGAAGGTCGAGCCGCCCGAGAGCGCCTCGGCGCCCATCGTGTCGGTGAGGATGCCGAAGCCGTTCTCCCGGAAGAGCAGCAGCAGGGCCAGACCCACCCCGAGCGAGGCGAGCGCCTCCGCCGCGATGCCGGCCGCGAGCACCCAGCGCAGCACATCGATGCCGAAGGCGTTGATCGCGGTACAACACAGCAGGAAGATCGCGGCCACCACGACGATTCGGCCCGGCGTGGGATGGGCGTCGAAGAGCGCGAAGAACCACGGCGCGCCCAGATAGACGATCGTGGTGTTGGCGAACACGACCGCGCACATGCCCACCCAGCCCGCGAGCCACGCGTACGTGGGACCGACCAGGCGACGGGCCCACTGGTAGGCGCCGCCCGCGATCGGATACTGCGAGGCCAGCTCGGAGTACACACACATCAGCAGCGCCTGGCCGAGCAGGCAGATCGGCAGCACCCACACCCATGCGGGGCCCGCGATGGTGGTGCCCACCTGCGCGACGGCGTACAGGCCCACGACGGGGGAGACGGTGGCGAAGCCGATGGCGAGGTTGCCCAGCACGCCGAGACTGCGCTTGAGCTCCTGTTCGTAGCCCAATGCGCCGAGTTGTTCGGCGTCGTGGTCGACCACCGGGGTCGATGTGGGCGACACCGACGCGGCGGGCGTCGGTGGGCGAGAAGTGCCGTGGTTCATCGGGACCTCGCAACGGGGACGTTAAAACTTACTTAGTTAGTTTGAGGACCCTAACCTTCGACCGGGTGTAGGGGAAGAGGTGACTTCGAGCTAGGTTGGCAACGCAGAGTGACCGACGGCGGTGCTCGCGAACGGCACGAGGTGAACGCACGATGGGTCGACCCAGCCGCCCCAAACTCGATCGCGAACTGATCGCCAGGGCCGCGGTCGACTTGGTGGACGAGAAGGGAATGGGCGCGCTGACCATGCGGGCCCTGGCCACCCGGCTGGACGTCCAGGGGCCCTCGCTGTACAACCACGTGGCGTCCAAGGAGGAGCTCCTCGACGCGATCACCGTGGTGATAACCCGGGAGATCGACCGCGCACCGCTGGAGGATCCCGACTGGAGGGTCGGCATCACCGCGTTCGCCCGAGGCTACCGGGCGGCCTACCTGCGCCATCCCGAGGCGCTGCCGGTGATCGCCCGCCGGCCGGTGTCCACCGAGCAGGCGCTGGCCGCGTACGACGCCACCGCCCGCACCCTGGTCCGGATCGGTCTGGGCCCGGCCGAGGCGGCCGAGGTGTCCGCGGCGCTGGACTACCTCGTGGTCGGGTCGGTGATCGAGACCTACGTCGAGGGCTTCGTCCGGCCGGTCGAGGACTACCGGGCCGAGTATCCCTCGCTCGCCGATTCGCTGGCCGCGAGCGATCCGAAGACGCTCGACGAGCGCGGATTCGAGACCGGGCTGCGGCTGCTCCTGGACGGTCTGGCGGCGCGCCTGGCCCGCTGAGCGAGCCGCGCCGAGGGCTGCGGGCCCGGCGTGGGAACGGGTCGGCCGACACCCGCCGGGGCGTTGACAGTCGGTATTGAATGGCGTTCAATGCGATTTGAACGCCATTCAATACGGAGGAACGCATGCGGAGGACGCCCACCGAGCGGGACCGGTTGCCGATCTTCACGGCCGCCGGGCCGGCTCGGGCGCGGCGGGCCCGGGAGCTGCGGCCTAACGTGCCCGAGGCCGCCGCGCCGATCGCGGAGACCGTGTGCGAGGCGGCCCGGGATGGTGCCCGGTCGGCCGCCGCGATCGAGGCCGGGCACTCGGTCCTCGGCGTGACCGGCGTGTTGCCGGACCGGGCGGCGACCCGATGCCGACCCGGCGCCGCCGAGCGGCCGTGCGCGGCACGCGCGGTATCGGCCCGGCGACGATGATCCGTTGTTCCCGCGGCCCCGCCGCGGATCCGTTCGTGGATCCATGGTGGGACCCGATTTCCCGAAGGATTTCCCGATGACCAACACCCCGGCCGCAGACGGCTTCTCGATGCCCGCCGAATGGGTGCCGCACGAGCGCACCTGGATGGCCTGGCCCAGCCGTAACGAGACCTTCGGCGAGGAGGACCTGCACACGGCGCGGACCGCGTGGGGCCGGGTGGCCGAGACGATCTCCCGCTACGAGCCGGTGACGCTGATCACCGATCTGGGCGAGTCGGACACCGTCGCGCGGTACGTGCATCGGCCGTTGACCGTGCTGGAGCGGCCGCAGGACGACGCGTGGATGCGCGACATCGGCCCCACCTTCCTGACCGGGCCGCAGGGCGAACTTGCTGCCGCCGACTGGGTGTTCAACGGTTGGGGGGCGCAGGAGTGGGCCTCGTGGGAGCATGACCGGGACATCGCCGAGCACGTGATCGAGGCGTCCGGCGCCCGGCGCTACGCGTCGCGGATGGTCAACGAGGGGGGCGGCATCCATGTCGACGGCGAGGGCACGGTGTTGATCACCGAGACCGTGCAACTCGACGAGGGCCGCAACCCCGGGTGGACCAAGGAGCAGGTCGAGGACGAACTGAAGGCGTTCCTCGGCGTGCGCAAGGTGATCTGGCTGCCGCGCGGTCTGACCCGCGACTACGGGCTGTACGGCACCCGGGGGCACATCGACATCGTCGCGTCGTTCGCCCGCCCGGGCCTGGTCCTCGCGCATGTGCAGCCCGACCCGGCGCACCCGGACCACGAGGTCGGCAAGGAGAACGTGGCGCTGCTGCGCGCCTCCACCGACGCGCACGGCCGTCCGCTCGAAGTGGTCGAGATCCCGGCGCCGACCGTGCTCGAAGCGCACGACGACTGGGTCGACTTCAGCTACATCAACCACTACGTCGCCAACGGCGCGGTGGTCCTGTGCGCCTTCGACGACCCGCGCGACGAGGAGAACGCCGCGACCTTCGGCAAGCTCTTCCCCGGCCGCACCATCGAACTGGTCGACGCCCGCGACATCTTCGCCAATGGCGGCGGCATCCACTGCATCACGCAGCAGCAGCCGAAGGTGTGAGCGAAGGCGGCGGGGCGACGACGTCGCCCCGCC
>NZ_JBVHLU010000224.1:0-5957 GCF_055558835.1 Embleya sp. NPDC025285 | reverse complement strand
GAACGAACGCCACAACTCGGCAAGCGACACCATCACCGCCCACAACACCGGCTGCACCACATCGACCCGACCCAGCCACTCCTCCGACTCCGACCCCAGAACCGACGACAACGACCAATCCACAAACGGCGCGAGCGCCCCCTCACACTCCGCGATCCGCCCGGCGAACACCGCCGACGAACCCAACAACCCCGCCGCCATCCCCAACCACTGCGACCCCTGACCCGGGAACACCAGCACAGTGCGTCCCGAAGACCTCGCCACACCCGAAAGCACACGCGATCCGGGCTCCCCTGCCGCCAGCGCCGCCAACCCGGACGCCAACTCGGCCCGATCCGCAGCCAGTACGACACCCCGGTACTCCAACACCGCGCGTGACGCGAACAGCGCCGATGCCACCTCGGCCGGGTCCGCCGCCTCCCGTTCGCCCACGAAGTCGGCCAACCGCAGCGCCTGCCCGCCCAGGGCGGCCGCCGACTTGCCCGACAGCAGGAACGGCAGAGCCGTACCGGGAGGCCCGCCCGTGGCCGACGGCTCGATCGCGGGCTCCCCGACGGGTGCCTGCTCCAGCACCACGTGCGCGTTCGTACCGCTGATCCCGAAGGAGGAGACGCCCGCCCGGCGCGGCCGGCCCGTGTCCGGCCACTCCCGTGCCTCGGTCAGCAACTCGACGTCGCCCGCCGTCCAGTCCACGTGCGGAGTCGGCTCGGCCACGTGCAGCGTCTTGGGCAGCAGGCCCTCGCGCAGCGCCATCACCGTCTTGATCACCCCGGCGATGCCGGAAACCGCTTGGCCGTGACCGAGGTTCGACTTCAGCGAGCCGAGCCACAGCGGGAAGCCGGGCGCACGGTCCTGGCCGTAGGTGGCGATGATCGCCTGGGCCTCGATCGGGTCGCCGAGCGTCGTACCGGTGCCGTGCGCCTCGACGGCGTCCACGTCCTGCGCGCTCAACCCCGCATTCGCCAACGCCTGCCGGATCACCCGCTGCTGCGAGGGCCCGCTGGGCGCGGCCAGGCCGTTGCTGGCACCGTCCTGATTGATCGCGGTGCCGCGGACCACCGCCAGCACCCGGTGGCCGTTGCGCTCGGCGTCCGAGAGCCGCTCCACCAAGAGCACCCCGACGCCCTCGGACCAACTCGTGCCGTCGGCGGTCGAGGAGAACGCCTTGCTGCGGCCGTCCGACGCAAGGCCCCGTTGGCGGCTGAACTCGACGAACAGGCCCGGGGTCGGCATCACGCTGACGCCGCCGACCAGTGCCATCGAGCAGTCGCCGCCGCGCAGCGCCTGCGCGGCCAGGTGCAGGCTCACCAGCGAGGACGAGCACGCCGTGTCGACGCTCACCGCCGGGCCTTCGAGGCCGAAGGTATACGCGACTCGGCCGGAGCCGACGCTGCCGGCGTTTCCGGTGCCCAGGTAGCCCTCGACGTCCTCGGGCGTACGGTCGAGGCGCGTGGCGTAGTCCTTGGCGAGCATGCCGAAGAACACGCCGGTCCGGCTGCCGCGCAGCGTGGCCGGGTCGATCCCGGCCCGCTCGATCGCCTCCCACGAAGACTCCATCAGCAGCCGCTGTTGCGGGTCCATCGCGAGCGCCTCACGCGGCGAGATGCCGAAGAACTCGGCGTCGAAGTCGGCCACGTCGTCCAGGAATCCACCGGTACGGACGTAACTCTTGCCGTGCCGCTCGGGGTTCGGGTCATACAGACCGTCCAGGTCCCAGCCACGGTCGGTCGGGAAGCCGGCGATCGCGTCGCGGCCGTCGGCCACCAGGCGCCACAGATCCTCCGGCGAACCGACCCCGCCGGGGAACCGGCAGGCCATGCCGACGATCGCGATCGCCGCGTCGTCCACGGCGGGCCCGGAGACCGGGATCGCGACGGCACCGGCCGTGCCGAGCAACTCGCCGCGGAGGAACCCGGCGAGGGCGAGCGGGGTCGGGTGGTCGAACACGAGGGTGGTCGGCAGTCGCAGCCCGGTGGCCGTGTTGAGGCGGTTACGCAACTCGACGGAGGTGAGCGAGTCGAAGCCGAGATCCTTGAACGCGTGTCCCGCGTCCGTCGATCCGGCGGAACCGTGGCCGAGGACCGCAGCGACGTTGGCGCGGATCAGATCGACCAGGATGTGGGTCTGCTCGGCGTCCGTGACCGCCTGAAGCTCGCGAACCAGCGGGTTGTGCTGTCCGCCGCCGACCGTCTCGACGGCACGGCGCGCCCCGCGGGTGCGAACGAGGCCCTGGAGGAGCCTGGGCAGCACACCGGCCGCGGCTTGGGTGCGAAGCGCGGTGTGCACCAACCTGGCTGCCACGAAATGCGGTTCGTCGACGTTCAGGGTGGCGTCGAGCAACCCGAGGCCCTGTTCGGCCGTCATCGCGGCGATGCCGGAGCGGTGCATCCTGGCGAGGTCCTGCCGGCCGAGCTGCCCGGTCATGCCACTCGCGTCGGCCCACAGGCCCCACGACACGGAACTCCCCGGAAGGCCGTCCGCGTGCCGCTGTCCCGCGAGGGCGTCCAGGAAGGTGTTGGCCGCCGCATAGCCCGCTTGGCCGACGTTGCCGAGCACGCCGGCGAGGGAGGAGAAGAGGACGAAGGCGGAGAGGTCGTGGTGGGCAGTGAGTTCGTGCAGGTTGACCGCGCCGTCGACCTTGGATCGCAGCACACGTTCCAGGCTCTCGGGGGTCATCGACTCGATCAGGCCGTCGTCCAGGACACCGGTGGCATGGACAACCGCCGTGAGCGGCGCGCCGACGGGGATCCGCGCCAGGAGTGCGGCGAGGGCTTCCCGATCGGCCGCATCGCACGCTTCCAGGACCACCCGGGCGCCGAGACCGGTGAGTTCGGCCTTCAACTCGACTGCGCCAGAGGCGTCGGGGCCGCGCCGGCTCGCCAGTACGAGGTTGCGCACGCCGTGTCGCGTGACCAGATGGCGGGCCACCAGGCCGCCCAGGGTGCCCGTGCCGCCGGTGATCAGGACGGTCCCGCCCGGATCGAGCGGCACCGGCATCCGCAGTACGAGCTTCCCGGTGTGCCTGGCCTGCGCCATGAACCGGAACGCCTCCGGCGCCCGCCGCACATCCCACGACCGCACCGTGATCGGCACCAGCGCACCCGACCCGAACCACCCCAAGAGGTCGCCGAGCAGCTTCCCGATCCGCTCCGGCCCCGCGTCCAGCAGGTCGTACGCCTGATACGAAACCCCGGGATACCCGACCCGCACCGCCTCCGCATCCCGGATGTCGGTCTTGCCCATCTCCAACAACCGGCCACCGTCGGCCAGGAGCCGCAGCGAGGCGTCCACGAACTCACCCGCGAGAGAGTTCAACACCACATCCACACCACGCCCACCGGTGGCCGTACGGATGTGCTCCTCGAAGTCGAGCGTGCGGGAATCGGCGATGTGGGCGTCGTCCAGACCCAGCGATCGCAGAGTGTCCCACTTGCCCTCACTCGCCGTCGCGAATACCTCGGCACCCAGATGACGCGCGATCTGCACCGCCGCCATCCCCACCCCACCCGCGCCGGCATGAACCAACACCGACTCACCGGCCCGCAGACCACCCAGCTCGACCAAGCCGTAATACGCCGTCAGGAACACCACCGGCACCGACGCCGCCCGCTCGAACGACCAAGCCTCGGGAACCGCGGCCGTCATCCGGCTGTCGGCCACCGCCACCGGACCGAATGCGTCCCGGAACATCCCGAACACCCGGTCACCGACCGCAAATCCCGATACCTCCGAACCGACCTCCGTGACGACGCCGGCGCCCTCGCTGCCCATGCCGGTCTGATTCGGCACCATGCCGTGCCCGATCAGCACGTCGCGGAAGTTGACCCCTGCCGCGTGGACGGCGATCCGCACCTCGATCGGGTCCAGCGGCCGTTCCGCCTCCGGGGCGGGCAGGAGGGCCAAATTCGACAGGGTGCCCGCCCGGGCCGTCTCCAGGCGCCAGGCGCCGGAGGGCGGGGAAACCAGACCGGCGCCCGACGCGGTACGGGCCAACCGCGGTGCCAGCAGGGCGCCGTCGCGGACCGCGACCTGTGGTTCCGCGCAGGACAGGGCTGCGGGGAGCGCGGCGAGGGACGGGTCGTCGGGGTCGAGATCGACGAGGACGAAGCGGCCCGGGTGCTCGCTCTGCGCGCTGCGCAGCAGCCCCCAGAGCGGGGCGTGCACGAGGTCTGCGGCTCCGGAACCGTCAGCGGTCCGGATCGCACCGCGCGTCACGGCCACCAGCCGAGAGGAAGCGAAACGCTGGTCTGCCAGCCACTGTTGGACTATGGCGAGGACGCCCGTGAGCGTCTCCACCACCGCGTCCGCCGTCCCGGGCGCGGCGCGCTCTTCGGACTCGACTATGTCGGCCGGAGGAAGGAACGTGACCGCGACGACGTCCGGAACGGCGCCATCGATCTCGCCGACCGCATGCAGGTCGGTGTACGCCTCGGCGCGGACGTTCCCGGCACGCAGCCGGTCGACCGACTCCGCCGCGTCCGACCCGAGCACGGCCCAGGTACCGGTCGTGATCTCCGTCGGTTCGACCGGGGTCCAGTCGACGAGGAAGAGTGCGTCGTGCGCGGGGCCGCGGACCAGGTCGAGCCGGTCCGGTGCCATCGGTCGCACGGTCAGGCCCCGCGCGGAGAACACCGGCCGGCCGGAGGAGTCGGCCGCGTGCACTGCCAGGGTGTCGGTACCCGTGACGGTCAGTCGAACCCGCAGCGCGGTGGCGCCGGTCGCGTGCAGCGTGGCGTCCGTCCACACGAAGGGCAGCCGGACCGTGCCCGCCTCGGCGGCGCCCAGACTGGTGCGGCCGGCGGCGTGGAGAGCGGCGTCCAGCAGCGCCGGATGGAGTCCGAACCGCTCGGCGTCGCGGACCTGTTCGGCCGGGAGGGACACCTCGGCGTATACGTCGTCGCCCGAACGCCAGGCCGCGCGCAAGCCCTGGAACGCCGGACCGTAACCGTATCCGGCGGCCGCCAAGTCGGCGTAGAAGCCGTCCAGGGCCACGGATTGCGCACCGGCGGGCGGCCATGGTCCGAATTCGTCCACGGCTTCGGCAAGGGACGGCGCCAGCACACCGGAGGCGTGTCGGGTCCAGGCGTCGTCCAGGGCTCCGCCGCTCTGGGCCCGTCCGTATACGGATACGCCGCGCTGTCCGCCGTCATCGGGGGCGTCCACGATCACCTGGATCTGCACGGCTTCCCGCTCGGGAATCGCCAGCGGTGCTTCCAGAGCGAGTTCGGCGATCCCACCGCAGCCGACCTCGTCCCCGGCCCGGATCGCCAGCTCCACGAACGCGGTGCCGGGCAGCAACACCGTCCCGTTGACCGCGTGGTCGCGCAGCCAGGCGTGCGACCGGAGCGAGATCCGGCCGGTCAGTACGGCGCCTTGCCCGCCACCGAGTTGCACCGCCGCGCCGAGCAGTGGATGGTCCGCCTCGGCCTGGCCGAATCCGCGTGCGTCACCGTTCGAGACCGTACGTTCCAGCCAGTAGCGCTCGTGCTGGAAGGCGTACGTCGGCAGGTCGACGTGCACAAGGCCGCGGTCGTGGTTGCCCAGTAGCGGCGACCAGTCCACGGCGAGACCGTTCACGTACGCCTCCGCCAGCGCGGTGGTGAAGCGCTCCGGTCCACCCTCGCCTCGGCGCAGCGTGCCCAGCACCACGGCCTGGACGTCGGCGGACTCGATCGTGTCCTCGATCGCCGTGGTCAGCACGGGGTGGGCACTCACCTCGACGAAGGCGTCGTGCCCCTGCCGAAGAAGCAGCCGAACGGTCTCCTCGAAGCGGACGGTTTGCCGGAGGTTGGTGTACCAGTAGTTCGCGTCGAGGGCGGTGGTCTCCAGCCGCTCGGCCGTGACCGCCGAATAGAACGGGATGGTCGGCGCCATCGGTTCGATGTCGGCCAGTTCCGTCAAGAGCCGTTCGCGGATCGATTCGACCTGTACCGAGTGCGACGCGTAGTCCACCGGCA
>NZ_JBVHLU010000223.1:0-5962 GCF_055558835.1 Embleya sp. NPDC025285 | reverse complement strand
GAACAGAAACAAAAAACCCGACCACCCCCCCCCCCCCCCCCCCCCCCCCACCACCCCCCCCCCCCCCCCCCCCCCCCCCCCCCCCCCCCCCCCCGGGCCTCTTCGTAGCACGGGCCTTTGCGTGGACGGGCCTCTCCGCCGCTGGGCCTCTCCCCCGCGGCCTCTCGGTCGACGAACCGAACCCGCGTTCGCGCGGAACCCGGTCGCACGTGCGCCGATCGGCTCCGGTCGTCCACGGAACCGCACCGGCAAACCCTTTACCTCGTGAGGGCAATGTGACATTTTACTGATGTGAGCGAACTCCGTCCCAGTGATGTCGTCGTCATCGGCGCGGGCGTGGTCGGCGCCGCGTGCGCCCACTACGCCGCGCGTGCCGGGCTGTCGGTCACCGTGCTCGACCGCGGCCCGGTCGCGGGCGGAACCACCGGCGCCGGCGAGGGAAACCTGCTGGTCTCGGACAAGCGTCCCGGCCCGGAACTGTCCCTGGCCCTGCTCTCGCTCCGCCTGTGGGCCGAGCTGGCGGCGGAGGGGCACGACTTCGAGTACCAGGCCAAGGGCGGCCTGATCGTCGCGCGCACCGAAGCCGAGGCGGTCGCGATGACCGTCGCGGCCGAGGCACAACGCGCCTGCGAGGTCTCCGCCCACACCATCGACGCGAAAGAACTGCACTTCTACGAACCGCACTTGGCCCCCGACCTGGCCGGCGGCACGCACTACCCGCAGGACGCGCAGGTGCAACCGGCCCTGGCCGCCGCCGCGTTGCTGCGCTCGGGCGTACGCCTGCACACCGGCGTCACGGTGACCGGCTTCCGGCGCGGGCGCGGCGATCGGGTGCTCGGCGTACGCACGTCGCACGGCGACATCGCGGCCGGTGCCGTGGTCAACGCGGCCGGCACCTGGTCCGGTGCGATCGCCGAGCTCGCCGGCGTGTCCCTGCCGATCCTGCCGCGCCGGGGATTCGTGCTGGTCACCGAGCCGCTCCCGCCGATCGTGCGACACAAGGTGTACGCGGCGGCCTACACCGGGGACGTCGCGAGCGACGACGCGGACCTGGCCTCCTCGGCCGTGGTCGAGGGCACTCCGTCCGGCACCGTGCTGATCGGCGCGAGCCGCGAACGGGTGGGCTTCGACCCCTCGTTCCCGGTACCGGTGCTGCGCCGGCTGGCCGCCCAGGCGATCGAGCTGTTCCCGATCCTGGCCGGCGTCTCGGTGTTGCGCGCCTATCGCGGCTTCCGGCCGTACTGCCCCGACCATCTGCCGGTCGTCGGCCCGGACCCGCGCGCGCCCGGCCTGCTGCAGGCGTGCGGCCACGAGGGCGCGGGCGTGGGCCTGGCCCCCGCGACCGGCCTGCTCATCGCCCGAGCCCTGGCCGGCGACGCCTCCGGGCCCGATCCCGGAGTCGACCCCACCCCATTCGCCCCGACCCGCTTCGCGGAGGTGTCCTCGTGACCGGCGTATCCCGACCCACCCCGGTCCACCCGCCCGACGAGGAGCACTTCCGGCTGAGGGTGGACGGCCGGAGCATCCCGGTCGAGGCCGGTCAGACCGTCGGCGCCGCGATGCTCGCCGCCGGGATCCGGTCCTGGCGCACCACCCGGTTCGCGGGCAAGCCGCGCGGGCTGTTCTGCGGCATCGGCGTGTGCTTCGACTGCCTGGTCACGGTCAACGGCACGCCGTCCCTGCGGGCCTGCCTGGTCACCGCCCGGCCCGACGACGAGGTGACCACGACATGATCCACGACCTGGTCGTCATCGGCGCCGGCCCGGCCGGACTGACCGCCGCCGTCACCGCCGCCCGGTTCGGCCTGCGCGTCGCCGTTCTCGACGCCAACTCCCGGGCGGGCGGCCAGTATCACCGACACCGCGCGGGCCGGCCGCCGGCCTGGCCGCCGCTCACGCGCCTGCACACCGTCGAGCACCTGGCCGAACATCGCGTCTGGGCGGTGGAACGCTCGGCCGAGGGTTTCACGGTGCACGCCGTGGCCGGCGAGCGGGACACCACCCCGGTGACCGTCATCGGCCGCCGACTGCTGCTGGCCACCGGGGCGTACGACCGGCAACTGCCCTTCCCAGGCTGGGACCTGCCCGGTGTGTTCACCGCCGGCGGCACCCAGGCGCTGATCAAGGGCAACGGCGTGCCGCCCGGTCGACGTGCGGTGGTCGCGGGCACCGGCCCGTTCCTGCTGCCGGTCGCGGTCGCGCTGGCCGACGCGGGCGTCGAGGTGCGGGCCGTCCTGGAGGCGTCCCGGCCCACGCCGCGCGCCGCCGCCCTCGCGCCGCACAGCCCGGCCCGCGTGGTCGAGGCGGCCCGCTACGCCGCCGCGCTGGCCCGGCGGCGGATCCCCTATCGCACCGGCCGGGCCGTGATCGCCGCAACCGGCGACCACACCGGACTGACCTCGGTCACCGTGGCCCGGCTCGACGCGAACTGGCGCGCGCGGCCCGGCACCTCGACCGAACTGGCCTGCGACACGCTCGCGGTCGGCTACGGCTTCACCCCGCAGCTCGAACTGGCCGGCCAACTCGGCTGTGCGAGCACCCCGGACGGTTTCGTCGCGGTGGACGCGCGGCAGACCACCGACGTACCGGGCCTGTTCGCCGCCGGCGAGAGCACCGGCATCGGCGGAGTGCATCTCGCGTCGGTCGAGGGCGAGTTGGCGGCCCACGCGATGGTCGGCCGGACGCCGCCGCGCGCGTTGCTGCGCCGCCGGGCCGCGCTCACCCGGTTCGCCGACGGGCTGCGCGCGCTCTATCCGGTCCGACCGGGCTGGTTGTCCTGGTCGGACGCGCACACCCCGATCTGCCGCTGCGAGGAGGTGCCCCGAGGGCTGATCGAGGACGCGGCCCGCCGAGGAGCCGACGACGTGCGCTCGGTCAAGCTGCTCACCCGCGCGGGAATGGGCTGGTGCCAGGGCCGGATGTGCGCCGAGGCCACCGCGTGCGTGTTGTCCGACGTGCTGGACCGACCGGTCGCCGCGCCCCCGCCCACCCGTCCGATCGGTGTGCCCATCCGTCTCGGAGACCTAGCCCAAGGAGCCCCATGAGCCCACACCCCGCCACTCCTCCCCGCTCCGCCCCGGACCCGGCCGGCCGCAAGCCGTGGCACGGAATCGTGGTGGCCACCGCGCTACCGCTGCGCGAGGACCTGTCCGTGGACTTCGACGCGTACGCCGAACACGTGCGGTGGCTCGTGGATTCGGGCTGCGACGGAGTCTGCCCGAACGGCTCGCTCGGCGAGTACCAGTCGCTCACCCCGGACGAGCGGGCCCTCGTGGTGCGGGTCGCGGTCGAAGCGGTGGGCGGCGACCGGGTACTGCCCGGCGTCGCGGCGTACGGCGCGGCCGAGTCGCTGCGCTGGACCGAACAGGCCGCCGAGGCGGGCGCCCGAGCGGTGATGCTGCTCCCGCCCAACAGCTACCGCGCGGACACCCGCACGGTGCTCGACCACTACCGCACCGTGGCCGGCGCCGGCCTGCCGATCGTCGCCTACAACAACCCGTTCGACACGAAGGTCGACCTGACCCCGCGACTGCTCGCGGACCTGTACGAGGAAGGGCTCGTGGTCGGCGTCAAGGAGTTCACCGGGGACGTACGGCGGGCCTACGAGGTGGCCGAACTCGCACCCGGTCTCGACGTGTTGATCGGCAGCGACGACGTCGCGCTGGAGTTCGGCCTGGCGGGCGCGGTGGGCTGGATCGCCGGCTACGCGAACGTCTTCCCGCGCGCGAGCGTCGAGTTGTACCGCGCGGCGGTCGGCGGCGACGTGCGCGCCGTGTTGCCGCTGTACCGACTGCTGCATCCGCTGCTTCGGCTGGACTCGCGCACCGAGTTCGTGCAGTCCATCAAGTTGTCGATGGACCTGGCCGGCCTCCGGGGCGGCCCGTGCCGCCCGCCGCGGCTCCCGCTGCTGCCCGAACAGGAAGCCTCGGTGCGCGAGTTCACCGAGAAGGCACTCGCGGAGGGACTGACCTGATGCGCTCACGACACGTCTTCCACGCGGTCGACTCGCACACCGAGGGCATGCCGACGCGGGTGATCACCGGCGGCGTCGGGGTGATCCCCGGCACCACGATGGCCGAGCGACGCGTGCACTTCATGGCCCACCTGGACCACCTGCGCACGCTGTTGATGTACGAGCCGCGCGGGCACGGCGCGATGAGCGGCGCGATCCTGCAACCGCCGACGCGACCGGACGCGGACTACGGCGTCTTGTTCATCGAGGTGTCGGGCTGCCTGCCGATGTGCGGGCACGGCACGATCGGGGTGGCCACCGTGCTCGTCGAGACCGGCATGGTCGAGGTGGTCGAACCGGTCACCACGGTGCGGTTGGACACGCCCGCCGGTCTGGTGGTCGCCGAGGTCGAGGTACGCGACGGCGCGGCCCGTTCGGTGACCCTGCGCAACGTCCCCTCGTACGCACACACCCTGGACGCGACCGTGGACGTGCCCGGGCTCGGCGCGGTCGGCTACGACATGGCGTACGGCGGCAACTTCTACGCGATCCTGCCCATCGAGAAGGTCGGCCTGCCGTTCGACCGAACCGAGGCCGGACGCATCCTGGACACCGGGCTGGCCATCATGGCCGCGATCAACGAGCAGGCCCGGCCGGTGCACCCGGAGGATCCCGAGATCGCGGGCTGCCACCACGTGCAGTTCCTCGCCCCGGGCTCGGACGCCACGCTGTCGCGCAACGCGATGGCGATCCACCCGGGTTGGTTCGACCGCTCGCCGTGCGGCACCGGAACCAGCGCGCGGATGGCCCAGTTGGCGGCGCGCGGCGAGTTGGCGGTGGGACAGCAGTTCGTCAACGAGTCGTTCATCGGGACCCGCTTCCACGGGCGGATCGTGGACCGGACCGAGGTCGCCGGATATCCGGCCGTGCTGCCGCTGATCACGGGACGGGCCTGGATCACCGCCACGGCGCAGTATCTGCTCGACCCGGAGGACCCGTTCCCGGCCGGGTTCCGCCTATGAGGAACCGCCCGGGGACCGGGGCCGGGACCGGGCCGGGCTCCGGTGGGACCGGGCGGGAACCCGGGCGACGGCTCTCACGCAGCGTGGTCGAGCGTACGCACAGTTCCGATCCCACCCCCAGGGTGACTGACCGTCAGTAGCATGGCGGGAGGAGGCACCATGGACACGGGACACGGAGCGCTCGCGCTGCCGTCCTTCGACGATCGGCCGATCCTGCGGGATCGGGTGGCACGAGAGCTGCGCGCGGCGTTGATCGCGGGCGAGATGCGGCCCGGTGTGGTCTATTCCGCGCCGGCGCTGGCCGCGCAGTTCGGCGTGTCACCGACGCCGGTGCGCGAGGCGATGCTCGACCTCGCCAACGAGGGACTGGTCGAGGCCGTACGCAACAAGGGCTTTCGGGTCACCGAACTCTCCGACCGCGAGTTGGACGAGTTCACCGAGGTCCGCGCGTTGATCGAGATTCCGGTGGTGGCCCGGCTCGCGGGCGTGGTCACCCCGGCCCAACTGGCCGCGCTGCGCCCGGTCGCCGAGGAGATCGTCGCGGCGGCCGAGGTGAGCGATCTGATCCGGTACGTGGAGGCGGACCGTCGCTTCCACCTGTCGCTGCTCGCGCTCGCGGGCAACGAACACCTGGTTCGGGTGGTCGGCGATCTACGCAAACGCTCGCGCCTGTACGGTCTGTCCCGACTCGCGGAGAACGGCCGACTCGTCGCGTCCGCCGCGGAACACCTCGAACTCCTGGACGCGCTCGCCACCGGCGACCCGGCCCGGGCCGAGAGTGTGATGGCGCGGCACATCGGCCATGTCCGCAATCTGTGGGCGGACCCGAACCAACCGGGCTGAGACCGGGGCGGGGTGGGGCCGGGGGCCGAGACCGCCTTCCGATCCCGGCTCCGGCGTCGGGGGGGGGGGGGGGGGGGGGGGGGGGGGGGGGGGGGTGGGTGGGGGGGGGGGGGGGGGGGGGGGGGGGGGGGGGGGTGGGGGGGGTG
>NZ_JBVHLU010000222.1:0-6062 GCF_055558835.1 Embleya sp. NPDC025285 | reverse complement strand
GGGGGGTGGTAGGTGAGGGTGCTCGCGATTGTGTGGAACTCGTCGAGGATGGGGTCCATGTGGGGTGAGTGGAATGCGTGGCTGACCTTGAGTTCCTTGGTCTTGTGGCCTGCCGCGCGGGCCTGTCCGGCGATGTGCAGGCAGGCGCCGTGGTCGCCCGAGATCACCGTGGCCCGAGGTGCGTTGTGGGCGGCGATCGAGACCAGGGCCTCGTGTCCGGCCAGCAGTTCGGCCAGCTCGCTCGGCGCGGCGTTGATCGCGATCATCGTGCCGAGGGTGGGTGCGCTCTGCATGAGGCGGGCGCGTGTGGTGACGAGGGTGGCGGCGTCGGGGAGGGTGAGGACTCCGGCGAGGTGGGCGGCGGTGAGTTCGCCGATGGAGTGGCCGATGAGGTAGTCGGGGGTCACGCCGTGGTGGGCCAGCAGGTGGTGCAGTGCGGTTTGGAGGGCGAAGAGTGCGGGTTGGGTGTAGCGGGTCTGGTTGAGGAGTTTGGGGTGGTGGTCGATCACTTCCCGGAGGGGTCGGTCCAGGTGTGGGTCGAGGTGGGCCACGGCCTCGTCGAAGGCGTCGGCGAACACCGGGTACGCGGCGCGCAGTTCGGTGCCCATGCCGGGTCGTTGGCTGCCCTGTCCGGTGTACATGAACGCCGTCGCACCCTTGCCCGGCGCGTACCGGTTTTGCACGACCGAGGCTCCGGTGCGGTTGTCGGCGAGACCGAGCAGTCCGGCCAGGAAGCCGTCCCGATCCCCGGCGACCACGGCCGCCCGGTGGTCGAAGCTGGTCCTCCCGGTCGCCAACGCCCGTGCCACGGCAGCCACATCGGCCTCCGGGTTCGCCTCGATGTGGGCGTGCAACCGGCGCGCCTGATCGCGCAGCGCGTGCGGAGTACGGGCCGAGAGCACCCACGGGACCGGTCGCGGAGCGATGTCGGTCGTAGCACTCCCGGCGGTCGTGATCGCCGCCTGCCCGGTGGTGGCCGCAACCGTCCCGGTGCCGGAGTCGCTGCCGGACTGGGAGTTGGTGTCGGTCCCGGTTTTGTTCGCAATCCCGGCCCCGGTCCCGGCTTCGTTCCCGTTCCCGGCCCCGGTCCCGGCTTCGTTCCCGTTCCCGACCCCGGCCCCGGCCCCGTTTCCGATCCCGGCCCCGGGCCCGGTCGGCTCCGCGTCGGCCTGCTCGATGATCACGTGGGCGTTGGTGCCGCTGATCCCGAACGACGAGACGCCGGCCCGGCGCGGGTGGTCGGTCTCGGGCCACGGTTCGGCCTCGGTCAGCAGGGTGACCGCGCCGGCGGTCCAGTCCACGTGCGATGACGGCTCGTCCACGTGCAATGTCTTGGGCAGCACGCCGTGCCGGATCGCCTCGACCATCTTGATCACGCCCGCGACACCCGCCGCCGCCTGGGTGTGGCCGATGTTCGACTTGATCGAGCCGAGCCGCAGCGGCAGTTCCGCGGGCCGATCGATGCCGTACGCCTCCAGCAGCGCGTGTGCCTCGATCGGGTCGCCGAGCCTGGTCCCGGTGCCGTGAGCCTCCACCGCGTCGACCTGATCCGGCGTCAGCCCCGCGTCGGCCAGCGCCTGGCGGATCACCCGCTGCTGGGACGGCCCGTTGGGGGCGGTCAGTTGGCTGCTGGCGCCGTCCTGGTTGACCGCCGAACCGCGCAGCACCGCCAATACCGGGTGCCCGTTGCGCCGGGCGTCCGACAGTCGTTCCAGCAGCAGCAGTCCGGCACCCTCGCTCCAGCCGGTACCGTCCGCGGCGGACGCGAACGCCTTGCAGCGGCCGTCGGCGGCGAGACCACGCTGCCGGCTGAATTCGACGAACGTTGCCGGGGTGGCCATCACGGTGACCCCGCCCGCCAGTGCGAGCGAGCATTCCCCCTGCCGCAGCGCGTGCGCCGCCAGGTGCAGTGCGACCAACGACGACGAGCACGCGGTGTCCACGGTGACGGCCGGGCCTTCGAGGCCGAAGGTGTAGGACACCCGGCCGGACGCGATGCTGCCCGCGCTGCCCGCGACCAGGTAACCCTCGAAGCCGTCCGGAACGTTCGCGTGCAGCCGCGACCCGTAGTCGTTGTACATCACGCCCGCGAACACGCCGGTACGGCTGCCGCGCAGCGAGGTCGGTTCGATCCCCGCGCGCTCGAACGCCTCCCACGCGGTCTCCAGGAGCAGCCGGTGCTGCGGGTCGGTGGCGAGCGCCTCGCGCGGACTGATCCCGAAGAACTCCGGGTCGAACCCGTCCGCGTCGTGCAGGAAGCCGCCCCGATTCGTGTACGAGCTGCCGACCCGATCCGGGTCCGCGTCGTACAGCCCGTCCAGGTCCCAGCCGCGCTCGGTCGGGAAATCGCCGATGGCGTCGGTGCCTTCGGCCACCAGCCGCCACAGGTCCTCCGGTGTCCGGACGCCGCCCGGGTAGCGGCAGCTCATCGCGACGATCGCGATCGGCTCCTGCGCCTTGGTCTCAAGCTCCTGGAGCCGGCGCCGTGCCTGGCGCAGGTCGGTGGTCGCGCGCTTGAGGTAGTCGCGAAGCTTCTGCTCGTTCGTGGTCGTCATGCGAAGTCAGCCCCCTTGAGGCAGCCAGTGGTCGTGGGACGGGTCGGCGCGGGTCTGCTCAGAGTTCGTTGTCGAGGGCCTCGAACAGCTCGTCGTCCGTCGCCGAGGCGAGGTCGTCGTCGGCGCCGTCGCCCGTGCGGGTGGTGCCGTTCCAGGTGCGGAGCAGGGTTTGCAGCCGGCCGGTGACCGCCGAATGGTGGTCGAACCCGGTCCCGCCGGTTGCGGTCAGCGAGGCGAACACGGCGTTCAACCGGTCCAGTTCGGCGAGCAGCGAATCGGCTGGACCGGCCGACTGGGAGGTCGGCGCGAGTCGGCTGCGCAGGTAGCCGGAGAGCGCATGGATGGTCGGGTGGTCGAAGACCAGCGTGGTCGGCAGCCGCAACCCGGTCGCACCGCCGAGGCGGTTGCGGAATTCGACGGCGATGAGGGAGTCGAAGCCCAGGTCGAGGAAACCTCGCGACGCGTCGATGGTGTCGGGCGTGGGGTGTCCGAGCACGGCGGCGGCCTCGGCGCGGACGAGTTCGAGCAACAACCGGCCCTGCTCGGGCTCGGCCGAAGCGGCGAGCCGTGCCCGAAGCGCAGTCGGATCGTTGCCCTCGGCCTCGCGCCGGGTTCGTTTGGCCGGTACGCGGACCAGGCCGCGCAGGATGGCGGGGGTCGTCCCGGCGCTCGCCTGGGCGCGCAGCGCGGCCGGGTCCAGGCGGGCGGGCACGGCCGTCGCGTGGCCGGCACGCAGTGCGGCGTCGAACAGGCCGAGCCCCTCCTCGCCGCCCATCGGCGTGATCCCGACCCGGGACATGCGCCCGAGGTCGGCGGCGTCGAGGTGGCCGGTCATCGCGCTGTGTTCGGCCCACAGGCCCCAGCCGAGCGAGGTGGCGGGCAGCCCGTGCGCCCGGCGGTGCTGGGCCAGCGCGTCCAGGAAGGCGTTGGCCGCCGCGTAGTTGCCCTGGCCGGCGGTGCCCAGCGTCGCGCTTACCGACGAGTACAGGACGAAATGGGTGAGGTCGAGGTCGCGGGTGAGTTCGTGCAGGTGCCAGGCGCCGTCCACCTTGGGCCGCAGGACCACGTCGACGTGCTCGTCGGTGAGCGCGCCCAGGGTGGCGTCCCGCACGGTGCCGGCGGCGTGCACGACGGCCGTCAGGGGGTGCTCGGCGGGGATGGTGCGCAACAGGGCGGCCAGGGCCGCGCGGTCGGCCGTGTCGCACGCGGCGATGGTGATCCGTACGGTCGGCGAACCGAGTTCGGCGGCAAGTTCCGCGGCGCCGTCGGCGTCCGGGCCGCGGCGGCTCGCCAACAGCAGGTGTCCGACGCCGTATTCGGTGATCAGGTGCCGGGCGACCAGCCGACCCAAGGCGCCGGTACCACCGGTGATCAGCACCGTCCCTCCGGCGGCGGGCGGCGTGACGTGCCCTGCCCCGACCGCGCCGGAGCGCACCAACCGGGGTACCAGTACCGCTCCCGCCCGCACCGCGAGTTGCGGCTCGCCGGAGGCCAACGCCGCGCCGAACGCGAGCCGGGAGGCTTCGTGCCCGTCGAGGTCGACCAGCACGAATCGATCCGGGTGCTCGGTCTGCGCCGTACGGACCAGGCCCCATTGCGCGGCGGCGGCCAGATCGTGCGGATCCTCGTCCGAACGGGTGGCGACGGCGTCGCGGGTGACCAGGACCAGGCGGGTGTCGGCCAGACGTTCGTCGGCCGACCAGGCCTGGAGCAGCGCCAGGGTGTCCCGGGTGGTGGCGTGCACGCTCGCCACCCGGTCGCCGACGTGGGAGACGATCACCGCGACCACGGTCGCCGGGGCGGGTGTGTGCCGATCCAGGCCGGCCTGGAACGCCGCGAGGTCGGCGTGGGTCGCCGCCGCGTCCGGGGCGAGCGGGTCGGTCTTCGGCGCCAGCAGCGTCCAGCCGGAATCGTTCGCGTCCCCGACTTCGGCCGCGCGCCTCCACTCGACGTGGTGGAGATGTTCGTCGCTCGCCGGCCGCGCGGTGTACGGGCGCAGCGCAAGGGTGTCGATCGTGGCGACGAGCTTGTCGTCGGTGTCGGTGAGGGTGAGCGCGGCGGTGTTCCGGACGGTCGTGAGCCGGACCCGAAGGGTGCTCGGACCGGGCCGACCCGTCCGGTGCAGGCGAGCCCCGGTCCAGGTGAACGGGAGCGGCACGCGGTCGGGTTCGTCGGCGAGCGCGGCGAAGGCGAGCGGGTGCAGCGCTGCGTCCAGGAGGGCCGGGTGCAGGCCGAATCCGGCGGGCTCGATCTCCTCGGGCAGGCGCACCTCCGCGTAGAGGCGGTCGTCGCCCAGCCGCCACACCGCGTGCAATCCCTGGAAGGCGGGTCCGTACCCGAGACCGGCGGCGCCGAGCGTGTCGTACAGCGCGTCGACGTCCACGGCGGTGGCCTCCGGCGGCGGCCAGGCCGAGGAGACGCCTTCGCCGGCCGGCTCGGGTTCGTCGATGTCCCACGAGGTGACCACCCCGGACGCGTGCACGGTCCACGCCTGACCGTCGTCACCGCCCGCCTCGGACTGCTCGGACCGGGAGTGGATGGTCACCGTCCGTCGGTCCGAGTCGTCCGCCTCGCCCACCGCGACCTGGATCTGCACGCTTCCGGTGTCCGGCAGCACGAGCGGCGCGTGCAGCGTCAGTTCCTCGACGCCGTCGTGGCCGAAGTGCTCGGCGACGTGCAGGGCGAGGTCGAGGAAGGCGGTGCCGGGGAGCAGGGTGGTGTCGAGGACGGTGTGGTCGGTGAGCCAGGGGTGGGTGGTGCGGGAGAGGCGTCCGGTGAGGATGAGTCCGTCGTTGTCGGCGAGGGGGAGGGCGGCGGCGAGGAGCGGGTGGTCGCTCGCGTCCAGCCCGGCGGCGGCGACATCGGTATCCGCCCGTGCCTGGAGCCAATACGGCTCGTGCTGGAACGCGTAGGTGGGCAGATCCTCGACGATCGGGCCGTCGGCGTCGAGCAGGGTGCCCCAATCCGCGGTGCTCGTGCCCAGCCGGGCCTGTGCGACGGCGGTGATCAGGACCGGGGCTTCCGGGTGCTTGCGGCGCAGGGTCGGGATGAAGTCGGACGACGCCTCCTCGGCAGGGCCACCCGATCGCAGGCTTTCGACGGTGTCCCGGGCGAGGGTGGTGAGGGTGGTGTCGGGGCCGAGTTCGAGGTAGGTGGTGACGTTTTGGTGGTGGAGGGTGGTGACGCCGTCGTGGAAGTGCACGGCGTGGCGGATGTGGTTGGTCCAGTAGGTGGGGTCGGTGAGTTGTTCGGTGGTGGCGATGGTGCCGGTGGTGTTGGAGATCAGGGGCGTGTGGGGGGAGTGGTAGGTCAGGTCGGCGGCCACGGCGTGGAACTCGGAGAGGATCGGCTCCATGTGGGGTGAGTGGAATGCGTGGCTGACCTTGAGTTCCTTGGTCTTGTGACCGGCCGTGCGGGCTTGTTCGGCGATGTGGAGGCAGAGTTCGCGGTCGCCTGAGATGACGGTGGCGTGGGGTGCGTTGTGGGCGGCGACGGAGACCAGGTGCT
>NZ_JBVHLU010000221.1:0-6108 GCF_055558835.1 Embleya sp. NPDC025285 | reverse complement strand
TTTCCCCCTCCAGGTCTTTTTTCGGTGCGTTAGGCGTCCCCACCCCCCCCCCCCCCCCCCCCCCCCCCGGCACCGCTCCGCGCGACCGCGGAGCGGTCGCGGCCACTGCACATCCCCCGGCCGCGCGGGCGGCCGGGGGTCGCTGCGTACCGCGCTCGGGGAAGCCGTCCGGCGCGCTATCGTGGGGGCATCGCGGCCCGCTCCTTGGAGTGGTTCGTGGTTCGGAAAGATCGGCGGCCCTCGGCCTCGCCAGCTCGGCTCT
Source organism: Embleya sp. NPDC025285 (assembly GCF_055558835.1). Taxonomy (NCBI): domain Bacteria; kingdom Bacillati; phylum Actinomycetota; class Actinomycetes; order Kitasatosporales; family Streptomycetaceae; genus Embleya; species Embleya sp. NPDC025285. The sequence goes on along the minus strand of NZ_JBVHLU010000221.1, from coordinate 5,846 downwards.
CCTTGTGGGGGCGCTCGTCGTAGAAGACGAGGGGAGCCGCCGATCGAACCATCTAGGCGGCCGGATCGGCCTCCACGATCTCCTCCTCGGCGTTCTCCGCCGGGGCTTTTTCGTCGCCGGGGTCCCGGCCTTCGTTGCCGTCCTCGAACGCGGCTTCCTCCGTGGTGGGTTCCGCCTCGTCCCGCGCCCGGTCGTCCGGCGCGCTCGACTCCTCGGCGGCCGGGGAGTCCTGCTCGCCGCTCTGCTTCGCCATCCGCTTCTTCGCCTCGGCGGTCTCCTCTCGACGGGCCCGCACGTGCTCGACCACTTCCTCCTCCACCTCGGCCAGGGTGTATCCCTGGTCGGCCAGGAAGGTCAGCCAGTCCGCGACGTCGTCACCGGGGCCGTCCCATGCGCGGTCGTGCATGACCACCGATTCCTTCGCCGCCGCGACGTGGGCCAGCAGGATGTTCCCGCGTCGTGCCTTGCCTTGGCGCTCGATCAGCGCGCGGAACGGCCGGGCGAGACGGTTGTACGTGGCGGTGCCGGCGTTGGGGTCGGGAACGCCCAGGAAGCGGGCGACGGTGTCGGTCTCGTGCTGTCCGACGAAGCGGCTGTACTCGTACGAGGTGCCGGTGATCATGTCGAGGACGTACGCCCACATCTCGTCGCTCATCGCCTTCTTGCGGGCGATCATCTCGATGACGAACCGTTCGCGGACCACGCGGGCGGCCTTCCACGCCTTGTTGTGGGCGATCACGTGGCGCCGCTGCTCGGCCTTGTCGATGCCGCCGCCCCGGGCCTGGTCCGTGTCCTTGGCCGGTCGGTGGCCGTTCTTGCGCCACGCCATGCACAGCGCGACGGGTTCGATGGTGTCGGGATCGAGGTAGACGGCGTGCCCGGGGCAGTCGGTGGCGTGCCGCTCGGCAACGAGGGCCTTGCCGAGCCCGCTGCGCAGGTCGCTCAGCAGTCGCTCCGCGCCGTCCCAGTGCCACCTGCGCGCCACCACGGTCACCTTCGCGGCCTTGAGTTCGGCCAGCACCCGTTCGCGCTTCTCCTCGTCCGCCTGCCGGCTGCGGATGCGTTCGAGCGCGTGCGCCCAGTGCCCGCGCCGGCCCTTGCCCTCGTTCCGGTCCTGCCACTTGGCGTGCTTGAGCACGCGCAGGGTGTCCGGGCCGCCGCCCAGGTCCGCGAGATCCGCCAACTCGATCATGTCGAACTCGTCCTGCGCGGCATCGTTGAGCGCCTGGTCGGACAGGGTCGCGGCCTTGACGGCGGCGCCGACCTGCTTGGGCTTGAGGCCCAGGGCCTTGCCGAGTCGGCGGCGCTGGGCGGCGGGCGCCTCCAACAGGGAGAGTTGCCGCACGGCCTCGACGTCGTCGCGGGCGGTGGCCTGTTCCCGCTGCTTGTTCTCGATCATGCTGACCGTGATCGCGTCCGCGTCGGACAGACCTTCGCGCACCAGAGCCGGAATGGGCATCACCGGCCGGTCCGCGTCGACGGCCTTGGACGCCGCCAACAGGGCGGCGAGCCAGCGCCGTTGACCCGCGAGGACGCCGTACCGCGCTGCGCCGTCCGCGTCCGCCGGGAGCGGGCGGACGGTGATCGGGGTCTGCACGCCGAGCACTTCCGCGCTCGCGATCAGGTCCGCGTCGGGTTGGACCGCGATCGGCGGATCCTGCTTCCCGATCAGCTTCTCCACGGTGGCGACGAAGGCGGCGTCCACCCTGTTCGGGTCGCCCTTGCGGTGGTTGCGCGGGTCCACGACGATCACGCGCGGGTCCAGGTAGAGCAGGCGGCCGATGTCGTGGCGGTCGTCCGGCGCGGGGACCGTGGCGGTCTCCTCGGGCTCGACGACAGCGGTCGTGGTGTCGGACATGTGGGGTTCTCCTCGGATTTCGTGGTTCGGTGTGCCGCGCGGGGGCCGACCCGCGCGGCACGGGTGGGACGCGTGGTCCCGGTTGCGGTGTGGTCGGGCACCGGGGCCCGGGGTGGTGTTACAGCAGGAAGCGGTCGAACGCCTCGGAGGAGCCGTCGCAGTGCCCGTGCACGTCGCGGGCATGGCCGCACGCGAGGCCCTTGCAGAATCCCCAGGGGTCGAGTTCGTGGCCGCATCCGACACACCGGCCGCCCGCATAGCGGCAACCGCACAGGTTGATCGTGGCGACGGGCAAAACCTTCAGGCGCGTGGCGAGTCCGTGCGGGTCCTCGAACGCGATCTCCTCGAAGGTGCGTTGCACGCCGAGCGGGTGCACGGTCCCCCACGGGTAGCGGCGCTCGTCGGCGCCCAGGCTCACGGTGATCTCGGCGACCCGACCCCAGATCGGGCAGTGCTGCGGCTCGCCCGCGTGGTAGGTGATCCCGGCGTGCTCGAAGGTGCGTTGCGTTTCCGTGTCCTGCGTCATCGCGCTCTCCTGAATGGTTTCGCGGTTCGATCGCCACCCGAGGGGCCACCTTCGGGCGACGTGGGAACGGGGCTCGTGGACCTCGCCCCGGGTACGGCGCGCGGTCGCGGGACGGGCGCGGGAGCCGACCGACGCGGCGTCGCGGCTCGATGCCGCCGACGTCGCGCCCCGGCGCCCGCGCCGGCCACACCGCCCCGGGGCGGTTCCCGGGCGGCGGGGGCGCCGCCCGGGAACCGGGGGATCAGGACTCGCCGGGGAGCGTCATCGTGATCACGGGCTCGCCCTCGTCGCCGGGGCCGATCTCGGCGATCAGCCGGACCTGTCGCGCCTTCACGCCGCGCCCCTCGCGCGGGACCCGGTACAACTCCACGTCGACCCGCCGGCCGCCGATGCGGCGCATGGCGAGCGCGCTCATGTACAGCACGTCCCACAGGCGCCCGGTCTCGTCCTGGACGGTGTTCTTGCGGTCGTTGTCCGCGTTGGTCCAGGCCACGCAGTCCGCGTACGCGGCGGCGGTGAGCGCCACCGGGAAGCGGATGCCGGCCTGCCGGGTCAGCGCCGGGTCGGCGAGCACCAGGACGCCGTCCTCGATCGCCTGCGCCCGGCTGTAGGTGTCGATCACCGGGCCGAAGGGGTGGGCGGCGGTGGTGTTCTCGTTCGTCGTCACGGTCTCTCCTCGTGTTCTTCGTGGTTCGGCGCCGCCCTCGGGTGCCATCCCTTGGCGACATGAACAACAATACCAGTGATGATCAGTCGCGATGGTCGGGATTCACCGGTTCGGCCCTGCGTCGGGGCGGGTTCACCCGGTCGGGGCAACCGCGTGCCGCGCGCACACCGCGAGGAGTTCGCGGGCCACTTCGGGCCCGATGCCGTACGCCTCGAAGTCCAGACTCCGGGCGTCGCCCTGGGCGCGGATCCGGACGCCGGCGAACGCGGGCAGCGACGCGAACAGCGCCAGACGCGACGCGGTCACCGTGCGCTCGCGTTCGAGCGCGGGAAGCACCCGGCGCAGGGACGCGGCGACCTCGGCGCGTACCCGCGCGCGTCCGGCCTCCATCTCGCGCCGTTCGCGGACGACCCGCATGGCCGCGAGGTAACCGGGCATCAGACGGCGCTGCACCTCCTTGGCCACGGCGGCGACGGGGCGGTGTGCGGCGACCGTGATCCAGATCGGGACATGGTCGCCGGCGTCCGGGGGATAGCACCCGCTGATGCCCACACGCGGGGCCTTCGTGGTGCCCGTGTCGTACAGGATCAGGGCGAGATCCTCGGGGCCGTCCATCCTGACCGCCCACACCCGCGCGGGGTCGTCCTCGACCTCCCATCCGTCCCAGTGGCCGGCCAGTGCTTCGGCCATGGCCCGATACGGCATCGGCTTCTCTCCTCGCCTCGGTGGTGCCGGTCCGCGCGTTCGCCGGACCGGGTCGCCGGCCCCGGGCGCGGGGCCCGGGGCCGGGGGGGTCTAGAACAGTGCGCCGCCGCCGGCCGGGCAGCGGCTGTAGACCTGGTCGGAGTGCACGTCGTCGTCTCCGCCCACGCCGAACAGTCCGGGCTGACTGGCACGCGGCTTCTCGTGGATCCGGTCGGCGGTCATCGTCCGCCAGTCGGGGCGGCGGGCGTCGATCGCCGCGTCGGTGGGCTCGGGCTCGGGCGTGGTCCGGGGTGTGGTCGCGTCGGTCATGTCGTCGTCTCCGTGGGGGTGGGGTCGTCGGCGCGGAAGCGGGCAAGCACCGCGCGGTAACGGGGGATCAGGTCGCGGGCGACCGTGCGTCCGATGGCCTCGGGCCCGCGATCGACGCGTACGCCGATCGGGCCGCATCGTGGCCCCGGGGGCGGCACGGATCCGCACACGTGCAGGCGGGCGCCGCCCCGATGGCGGTGGACGGACAGGCTCAGGCGCATTCCGTCGGGACCGGTGAGGAACACGTGGCCCAACTCCGGGCGGTAGGGCCTGTCGGAAACCTGCCACCCGGCTCCCAGGAAACGGGCCAGCGCTGCGGCGTGCGGACGCGGATCGGCGGTGATCAACGAGTTCTCCTCGATGCTCGCGGTCCGCGTCGGGCGGCGGGCCGGCCGCCGCCCGACCTCGGAGTCACAGTCGGGTGGCGCGCTGGAGAACCGCCTCCGCCAAACGGGATTCGACGAACCAGTGCTCGCGTACGGCGTCCACGAAATCCGAGTAGAGGGCGCACGCCTGGGTCACGGTGCGCCGGGCGGTCTGCATCTCCGCCTCGGACGTGGCCTCTTCGGCCAGTCGCCGCCCCTGGAACGCCCGCGTGGCGACCTCGTTCAACATGTTCTTGAGAGCGGTGGTCGGCGCGGCTGCCGTCGTGGGGAGATGGCGCATGAGGTCCGACGCGATCGCCGACACCTCGTCACGGGCGGTCGACAGGGCCCGGAGGTCCAACCGACACGCCGCCAATTCGCCGCCGGACTGCGCGGCACAGGTCAGACACACGGTGCCCACCGGCCGCATGTCCGCCGAGGGTGCTCCACCGGCGCTCGGCGTCGCGACGACGGGGACGACGACGTGAGAATTCATATGTCCGCTCCAAGAGTTCGGGTTCGATGTCCACCGGGGGGCCAACCCCTTTCGACATGAACAACAATACCAATGACATATGTCATGCGTGGGTGTGTTTCACCCGTTCGCCAGGGCCGATCCGGGGTTCACCCGGTCGGGCCCCGGAACGCCACGCGCGGGGATCGGGACGGCACGCCCCGGGGTGGGTGCCTCCGCCCCGGGGCGTCGGGGTCATCCGGCCGGCTCGTACCGGGCCAGCACCGCAAGGATTTGCGCCGCGAGCGCGGGCGGCAGGAACCGGAGTTCCAGGCGCGCGGAGTTGGGCCCGCCGTAGATCCGGGCATGCGTGCCGGCGACGTGCGCGGTCATGTCGTAGTCCGTGCCCGGCTTGTGTGGTCCGCGCAGTGCGGGCAGCGCCGCGAGCAACAGATCGCGGGTCCTCTCGCACGCGGCGGCGTCGCGTTCGCGCTGCGCCAGCTCGGCGGTCACGCGGTCGAACGCCTCCACGTAGGCGGGCCAAAGGCGGCGTCGAACGTCGCCGTGCACGGCCCGGTCCGGGCGGTCGGCGGCGACGGTGATGGACGGCTGGGGCACGTACCGGTCACCGGGGCAGAGCCCTTGGATCTCCACCCGGCGGTGTCGGGCGGCCGTGAGCTTGAGCCCGTGTCCTCCGGGGCCCAGGATGCGTCCTTCGTACTCGGCGTCGGGGTCGAGGTGCCAACCCTCGCCCATGCAGGCGGCCAATCCGGCGGTCATCTCGCGTACGCGGGCGTCCATCTCCCGGGTATAGGTCATCGTCTTCTCTCCCGAAATTCGTGGTTCGGTGGGGGGGGGGGGGGGGGGGGGGGGGGAGGAAAAAAGGGAGGGGGGGGGGGGGAGGGGGGGGGGGGGGGGGGGGGGGGGGGGGGGGGGGGGGGGGGGGGGGGGGGGGGGAAAAA
>NZ_JBVHLU010000220.1:0-6159 GCF_055558835.1 Embleya sp. NPDC025285 | reverse complement strand
CCTCGCTCGGGACGGTGTGTCCCTCCGCTTCGCTCCGGGCCACACCGTCCACACCTGCGGCTCCGCCGCTCTCCGCGCTTCGCGCGTCGATCACGGGGGTGGGGCGGGGTCGGGGGCGCTGACGCGCCGGGGGCGGCCTGTCGAAGCGATGCGGGCCTGCTTCGGGGTGGTGCCGGGGCGGGGCTTCGATCCCGTGTCGGGCTTTGTGGCGGGTGGGTGGTGGGGAGTTCGATGGGCGGATGCCGGGCGCCGATTTGCCGGAGGACCACTCGCACGTTGGGTTCGGGCGGGTGGTTCTCCGGGGCGGGGAGGTGAGCGTGGCCGGGGAGGGGCGGGTGCCGGGCGTTGTGGGGCTCGGCGGGGGATTGCGGGCCCCCGGGGTGGCGAGCCCGGGGCCATCCCCCGACGCGTCGGCGTCGGGGGATGGCCGTCGTCGGCGGGTGGGGGAGCCCCGGTTCGGAACGGCGTCAGATGAGCGTCAGCGTCAAGGTGCCGGTGTAGGTGCCGGGCACGGTGATGCCCGGGACGCCGAGCTTGAGGTCGCCGCCGCACTCGAACGAACCGGCACTGGCGCCGGCCGCCGACGAGCACAGCGTGCGCGGCCGGCCCAGACCGGCGCCGGGCTCGGCCTTGCCGCCCGCGGTGACCTGCGGCGTGGCGCCGCCGGTGGGCAGCGAACCGGTGACCGACTTCGCGGTGGGCGTCCAGCCGAGGTTGTCGCCGACGATCCGGCCGCCGGTGGCGGTCAGGTCACTGGCCTGACCGGTCAGCGTCCAGCCCGCGTTGGTGCCGCGCGCGTCGGAGACGGTGAGCGGGTTGAGCGCACCGCCGGTGAAGGCGTCCTTGCCGTTGAGGGTGACGCCCGGGAGCGCGACGTCGGTGCCGCCGACGCCCAGGGTCAGCGGGCCGCCCTGCACGTCGGTGGTGATCACCTGGTAGCCGGTGCCGGGACCCGGCGGGACCGTCACGGGCTTGAACGCGACCGGGAGGAAGGTGTCCTGGGTGCGGTCGGGCGAGCCGTGCGCGGCGAAGGTGACCACGTTGCACGTGGTGACGGAGCAGTCGTACTCGACGCCGCTCGCGTTCTTGTACTTGGCCTTCATGTTGTCCAGCGTCAGCGAGAAGCTGCCGTCGGCGTTCAGCTTGGCCTGGCTCGACGACCCGGACGGGTTGGTGCGCACCCACTTGGTCGCCTGGTACGGCGCCGGGTTGGTGTTCCAGTCGGCGCCCTTGGGACCGAACGCGACGTAGATGCCGTTGCCGCCGTCGCGAACCGGGTCGAACCCGGTGCCGGTGACGGTGAACGTCTGCCCGGCCGGGTCGGCCCCGACGGCCGGGGTCACCGCGAGCTTGGGCGTCTGCACCGGCGTGTTGTTCTTGAACGCGACCGGCGTGAAGGTGTCCTGGCTGCGGTCGGTCATGCTGGCGCCGTGGGCGGCGAAGGTGACGACCCGACACTCCTGCTTGAGGCAGTCCACCTCCTTGCCGTTGCCGTCGGTGTACTTGGCCTTGACCTCGAGCGTGGTCGTGAAGGCCCCGTCCGCGGTCATCTTGCTGCCCGCGACCCACGCCTGGGCGCTGTAGGCACCCGCGTTGGTGAAGTAGTCGTCGATCTTGGGACCGAACAGGACGTAGACCCCGTTGCCGGAGTTGCGCACCTTGTCGAAGCCCGTGCCGTCGACCGTGATCGTGGCGCCGTCGGGGTTGACGTCGACGTTGGGCGACACGGTCACGGACGGGGTTGTGGCGGCCTGCGCGGGCGAGGCCAGGCTCACGCCGGCCATCGCCAGCGCGGCGGTCGCGCCTATCGCACCGAAGCGGATCAAGCGGTTCGCGGGCTGGGGCCGCGCTCCGTTCGTCATCCTTGGCTCCTCCATCTGGCAGTGTGCACAGGGCGACGCCCGGACCTATTAGCGGTAGGTCCGGGCGCCGCCCTGCGCAGAGGAGGTAAGGCTAACCTAATTAATGGGATCGTAAAGAGCGGGTGCGGCGCTCCCACAGCGGAGTGCGTCACACCCGGACGGGGCCCGGGTACCCGTGGTGTTCCCTCGCCTACGCGGTGATCCGATACGGCAATTCGGCTGCCTACGCCGCGAGCTGACGCCGATTCAGCCGCCACAGCAGATACAGCGACGCGGCGATCGCGGCGATCCGCACCATCGCGGGGAGCAGTTCGCCGTACCGGTCCCACGCCTGATCACTGGTCAGGTCCACGCCCATGTGACCGGTGGCCCGCATCCACATCCCGATCGCGAACGCCAGCGCGGTCGCGCCGGGGACGTAGAACGCGGCGAAGCGCCGCTCCTTGAGCGACCACGCGCCCGCCGTGAAGACCACCAGGAGGCCGAGCACCACCACCACGGTCGAAGCGACGATCGCGCCGATCGCCATCATCGCGATCGCGAACACCTCGCGGACCTGTGTGCGCAGCGCGCCCGGCCCGAACATGCCCAGTGCCGGCGTGGGTTCGGTCAGCGACTCCTCGTCGTCCCAGGTCGCCGACGTGTCGGAGACCACGCCGATCGGGTACGCCGGCGCGTGCAGCGAACCGTCGCCGTACATGTCGGGGCCGGGCCGCTCCGGCGTCCCGCCCTCCGGCGGGGTCCGCCACCACAGCGGCTCCTCCTCGGGATCCGCGAGCGGCACCGGCTTGGTCGCGGCGGTGCCGCCGGCGGCGGTCTCGGCGAGCGTGGGCGGACCGGCCGGTGCCGCGGCCTCGGGCGAGGTCCGGGGCGGGGGCGTGCTCGGCTGCGGTCGGGACGGATCCACCACCGCGGGAATCGGCGTCGCGTCCGCGCGAAAGCCCATCTGCCGGGCCACCGTCGCGTAGCGCGAACCGCGCATCGACATCGCGCCGACACCGTCGTCGGCCCCGACGCTGCGCAGATCGCCGAGCCGGTACAACTCGTGGCCCACCACCGCCTCGGGGGTGCCGAGCCGATCCAGGACGACCTGCACGGTGCCGGGGGTGTGCGCGTTCAACCGCTCGCGTTCGCTGTTGATCTGGCTGCGCAGGCGCTCCACCAGTCGGGCCCGATCGGCGGGACGAAGCCTGCGCTGGGCGGCGTCGCCGACCTCGCCCAGGTACTGCAGAACCAGGTGATCGCTCTCGAAGTTCACGCCCCCACCCCACCCCCGCCGAGGGATCGTCGAATCGGCACAACGCCTGCGTCGGTAAAGCGACAACTCAGCGTAGGGGCGCGGGCGAGGCGGAGCGAGGGGTTGACCGAAATGGTGATCGCCCCGATCGCGTGAATCGGGTGCCGGCGGCCCGGATCCGCGACTTCCGGACGGCTTCCGCCGAGGCTCCTCGGGGTCCTTTCGGGAGCTTCCGCGGATCTTCGAGGGCATCGGGATCCCAGGAGCGGTGATCGTCGACGGGCGAACCGTCTAACGTTGATGGGATGACCACAGCTGCGTCGCCCACCCGTGCCGAGGCGGATCGGCCCGCCGACTCCGGCCCCCGGACGCTCGCCGAGGATCTGCGCGGACGTACCGACGCGGCCCTCGGCGCTTTGCTGCGGGCTCGGCCGGACCTGACCACGCCGGTCCCGGTGGACCTGACCCAGCTCGCCACCCGGGCCACCACGCGGGCCTCGATCGCCCGCGCCCTGGAGCGGCTGGACCGGTTCACCCTCCAGGTGGTGGACGCCGCGGTGGTGCTCCCGGACGGGTTCGCCGCGGCGCGATTGTCCCCGCTGGTGGGCGCGGCCCCCGAGGCGCTCGCGCGGGCGGTGGCCAACCTGCGCGAGCAGGCCCTGCTGTGGGGGCCCGACGGCGCGCTGCGGGTGGTGCGGACGGTGCGCGACCTGGTCGGCGCGAGTCCGGCCGGACTGGGCCCGACGCTGGCCGGCGCGCTGGCCGCGACCGCGCCCTCCCGGCTCCAAGAGCTGCTCGCCGACCTGGACCTGGGCTCCACCCACGACGCGGTCTCCGCGATCGCGGCCGTCACCGACCTGTGCACCGACCCGGTCCGCCTGGAATCGCTGCTCGCGCAGGCGCCCGAGGCGGCCCGCGAGGTACTGGACAAGCTGGTCTGGGGCCCGCCCACGGGCAGCGTGCGCGGCGCCGACCGGCCGGTGCGCGCCGACGCGGCCCGAACCCCGGTGGAGTGGCTGCTGGCCAGGGCACTGCTGGTGCCGGCCGGCCCGGACGCGGTGGTGCTGCCCCGCGAGATCGCGCTGCATCTGCGCGGCGGCCGGGTGCATCGCACGTTGGAACCGACCCCTCCCGAGCTGCCGGTGCGCGGGCACGATCCACAGGCTGTGGACAACCTGGCGGCGGGATCCGCGTTCACCGCCGTCCGCCGGGTCGAGGACCTGCTGGAGGCGTGGAGCACCGGCGGTCCCTCGGTGCTGCGGGCCGGCGGCCTGGGCATGCGCGAGTTCAAGCGCGCGGCGGTGCAGTTGGACGCGCCCGAGGCCGAGGTCGCGTTGTGGCTCGAACTGGCCTACGCGATGGGTCTGGTCGCCGGCGACGGCGAACCGGACGAGCAGTGGCTGCCCACGCCCGCCTACGACACCTGGCGCCGGTCCCCGGTGGGCACCCGCTGGGCCGCACTCGCCGGCACCTGGCTCGAGACCACCCGGGTGCCCGCCCTGGTCGGTTCGCGCGACGACAAGGACCGGCCGATCGGCGCGCTGGGGCTGCAGGTGGACCGTACCGCCGCCCCCGAGGTGCGCCGCCGGATCCTGGCCACCCTCGCCGCGTTGCCGCCGGGCTCGGCCACCGACGCCGACTCGCTGCTCGCGCACCTGACCTGGCATCAGCCGATCCGGGCGGCGCGACTGCCGCGGGAGTTGTTCCGGGCGATGCTGGTCGAGGCCGAACTGCTGGGCATCACCGGCCGGGGCGCGCTCGCCGGATACGCCCGCACACTGGTCGAGGGCCGGGTCTACGAGGCGGGCGACGCGCTGACCCCGCTGCTCCCGGAGCCGTTGAACCACGTACTCCTCCAGGCCGACCTCACCGCGGTGGCGCCGGGCCCGCTGGTCCTGGACCTCGCGCACGAACTGCACCTGGCCGCCGACGTGGAGTCCACCGGCGGCGCCACCGTGTACCGCTTCACCGAGGAGTCGGTACGCCGCGCGCTGGACGCCGGCCGCACCGCCGGCGACCTGCACCACCTGCTCGCCACCCACTCGCGGACCCCGGTGCCGCAGCCGCTCAGCTACCTCGTGGACGACGTGGCCCGCCGGCACGGCCGGATCCGGGTCGGCACCGCGGCGGCCTTCCTGCGCTGCGACGACGACGCGCTGCTGGGCGAACTGCTCGCCGACCGCCGGGCCGCCGGGTTGCGCCTGCGCCGGTTGGCGCCGACCGTACTGGCCGCCGAGTCGGCACCGGACGGCGTGCTGGAGAAGCTGCGCGCGATGGGCTTCGCGCCGGTCGCCGAGTCGGCCACCGGTGATTTGGTGCTCACCCGCCCGGACACCAAGCGCACCCCGCCCCGTTCGGCGCCGCCCAGAGTCGCCGGCGAGCCGCCGGCCCCGAGCGAGGCGCTGCTCGGCGCGGCCGTCACCGCGATCCGCGCGGGCGACGCGGCCGCCACCGGCCGGGCCGCCGACGACGGCGCGGAGCGCGACGGCGAGCCGGTCGAACTGCCGCGCACCTCGGCCGCCGAGACGCTGCTCGCGCTCCAGGCCGCACACGCGGAGCGGCGCGCAGTGTGGATCGGACACGTCACCCGGGAGGGCCGGGCCACCCAGCACATCGTGGTCCCGCTGCGTCTGGAGGGCGGCTACGTCACCGCCCACGAACAGGGCACCGGCGAGATCCACACCTACCCACTGCACCGCATCACCGGCGTCGCGGAGGCGGGCTAGGACGTCTCCGGCGGATCATGGTGGGTCCGCGCCGCCTGGTACCGCGCCTCGGACCCCTCGCCGCTCACGCCACGAAGCCCGACGAGAGATCGAAAACACGCCCCGGCACCACCCCGAAGCAGGCCCGCGCCGCGTCCTTCGGCTGCCGGACCGCCTCACCCCCCGGCGCGTCAGCGCCCCCGACCCACCCCCACCCCAGCGATCGACGCGCGAAGCGCGGAGAGCGGCGGAGCCGCAGTTGTGGACGGTGTGGCCCGGAGCGAAGCGGAGGGACACACCGTCCCGAGCGAGGCGCCGCTTTTTCTTGGAGGAGCGAAGCGGAGGAAAGAAAAAG
>NZ_JBVHLU010000219.1:0-6293 GCF_055558835.1 Embleya sp. NPDC025285 | reverse complement strand
ACCAACCGACGATCCAACTCGACAACAGCGGCATCGAACGCCTCCGCGAACACCGGGAAGCGATCGTGCAGCTCACGCCCCATCCCGACCCGCTGGCATCCCTGCCCGCTGAACAGGAAGGCGAGATCGCCGGCGCCGAGGACCGAGCCGCGTACGACGCCCACCGCGGCTTCGCCCACGGCGAGCGCGTCGAGCCCGGCCAACAGCGCGGCCCGCGAGGAACCGACCACAGCGGCGCGCTCTTCGAGAGCCGCACGCGAGGTAACGAGCGCCGAGGCGACGGCGGTGAGGTCGAGTTCGGGGTGGTCGTGCAGGTATCCGGAGAGGACGGACGCCTGGGCCCGGAGCGCGTCACCGGACTTCGCCGAGAGCAGCCAGGGCAGGACGCGCCCGTCGTCCGTCGCCTCCTCGCCGGCCTGCGCGAGTACCGGCTCGGGCCCCTGCTCCAGGACGACGTGCGCATTGGTACCGCTGGCGCCGAAGGACGAGACAGCGGCCCGGCGGAGGCGACCCGTCTCGGGCCACGCGCGGGCTTCGGTGAGCAGTTCGACCGCGCCCGCCGACCAGTCCACGTGCGGCGAAGGCTCATCGACGTGCAGCGTCTGCGGCAACACGCCCTCGCGCATCGCCATCACCATCTTGATCACGCCGCCCACACCCGCGGCGGCCTGGGCATGGCCGATGTTCGACTTCAGCGATCCCAGGTAGAACGGCGTCCGCGGGTCGCGGTCTTGACCGTAGGTCGCGATCAGGGCCTGCGCCTCGATCGGGTCGCCGAGTGTGGTGCCCGTTCCGTGTGCCTCCACCGCGTCGATGTCGGCGGCCGACAGTCCCGCACTCGTCAACGCCTGCCGGATGACCCGCTGTTGGGCGGGGCCGTTGGGCGCGGTCAGGCCGTTGCTCGCGCCGTCCTGGTTCACCGCGGTCCCCCGGACGACGGCGAGGATGTGATGGCCGTTGCGCTGTGCGTCGGAGAGCCGCTCCACGAGCAGCACACCGACGCCCTCGGACCAGCCGGTCCCGTCCGCGGCGGCCGAGAACGCCTTGCACCGCCCGTCCGGCGACAAACCGCGCTGGCGACTGAACTCGACGAAGACCTCCGGGGTCGACATCACCGTCACCCCGCCGGCCAGCGCCATCGAACACTCGCCGCCGCGCAGCGCCTGCACCGCCAGGTGCAGGCCCACCAGCGACGACGAGCACGCGGTGTCGACGGTGATCGCGGGGCCCTCGAACCCGAAGGCGTACGCGAGCCGGCCCGACGCGGCGCTGCCGGTGTTGCCCATCAGCAGGTAACCGTCGACGCCCTCGGGCACCTTCTGCATGCCCGACGCGTAGTCGTGGTACATCACCCCGACGAACACACCGGTTCGGCTGCCGCGCAGTGTGGCGGGGTCGATCCCGGCCCGCTCCAGCACCTGCCACGAGGTCTCCAGCAGGAGGCGCTGTTGCGGGTCCATCGCCAGCGCCTCACGCGGCGAGATCTCGAAGAACCCGGCGTCGAACTGCGCGGCGTCGTGCAGGAATCCGCCCTCGCGGGCATAGCTGGTTCCGGGGACCGCGGGGTCGGGGTCGTACAGGCCCTCCAGGTCCCAGCCGCGGTTCGACGGGAACGGCGAGACGGCGTCCCGGCCCTCGGCGACCAGGCGCCACAGGTCCTCGGGCGACTCCACACCGCCGGGATAGCGACAGGCCATGCCGACGATCGCGATCGGTTCGTCGTCCGCCACCGGACCGGCCGCGGTGGGGGTCGCGTCCTGGGCACCGAAGAGTTCCCGCCGGACCTGGCGGAGCAGTGCGGTCGGGGTCGGGTGGTCGAAGACGAGGGTGGCCGGCAGGCGCAGGCCGGTCACCGTGTTCAGCCGGTTGCGCAGGTCGAGGCCGGTGAGCGAGTCGAAGCCGAGGGCCTTGAAGGTGGCGGAGACGTCGACGTCGGCGCCCGTGGGCAGGCCGAGTACGGCCGCCACTTGTTCGCGGACCACGTCCAGCAGGGCGCGTTCTTGTTCGGTGTCCGGCAGTGCGCCGAGCCGTTGGGCGAGGGCGGACCGCGACGGGGCGGCGGTCGCGCTGCCGGCGGTGGGGCGAACGGGCATGGGGACGACACCGCGCAGCATCCCCGCCGGCGCGCCGTTCCCGGCGCGGGCGCGGAGCGCGGGTAGGTCCAGCGCGACGGGGACCAGCAGCGCTTCGGCCGAGCCGAGCGCGGCGTCGAACAAGCGCAGGCCCTGCTCGGTGGCGAGCGGCCCAACGCCGAGTCGGCTCATCCGCTGCCGGTCGGCGCCGCTCATCGCGCCCGTCATCCCGCCGGCCTCGGCCCACAGACCCCAGGCCATCGAGGTGGCGGGGAGCCCGTTCGCGTGGCGGGCGTGCGCGAGGGCGTCGAGGTAGGTGTTCGCCGCAGCGTAGTTCGCCTGTCCCGGGCCGCCCAGGATTCCGGAGACGGAGGAGAAGAGGACGAAGGCGGAGAGGTCGAGATCGCGGGTCAGTTCGTGCAGGTTCACCGCGCCGTCGACCTTGGCGCGCAGCACACTGTGCAACCGGTCCTCGGTCAACGCCTCGACCAAGCCGTCGTCCAGGAAGCCGGCGGCGTGCACCACACCGGTCAACGGAGTACGGAGGCGGGTCAATACGCCGCTCAACGCTTCCCGATCGGCCGCGTCACACGCCTCGACCACCACCGACGCGCCCAGTGCCGACAGCTCCGCCACCAATTCGGCGACGCCAGGCGCCTGTTCGCCCCGACGGCTGAGCAACACCAGGCTGCGCACGCCGTGGTGCGAGACGAGACGACGGGAGATCAAGCCGCCCAACAGGCCGGTGCCGCCGGTGATCAGGACTGTGCCGGCGCCGAAGGACAGCTCGGCGGGGGCAAGGAAAGCAGCGTCGACGGAGGCATCCGCAACGGCGGAGTCGACGGCGTGCCGGACGAGTCGCGGCACCAACACCGCGCCGCCGCGTATCGCCGTCTCCCGCTCGCCGCACGCCAGGGCGCCCGGCAACGCGGCTTGCCAGTCGTCGCGTTCGTCGACGTCCACCAGCACGAAGCGGTCGGGATGCTCCGTGGCCGCCGACCGCACCAGCCCCCACACCGCCGACGACGCGAGGCCGGACAACGCCGGCAACATCGACGCCGACGACGCCGCCGAGCCGGACGCGACACCCACCGCGCCCCGCGTCACCACCACCAACCGCGACCCGGCGAACCGCTCGTCGCCCAACCAGTCCCGCACCACCGACAGCACCCCGCCGGCCACCCGGTGGACCGCGGCGGCATGCTCCTCCTGCGGTCCCGGGTCGGCGAGGCAGGGCAGCACGACCACGTCGGGTACGCCGCCCCCAGCCACCTCCTCCAGGTCGGGCGCGTCGGCGTCCAGCACCCGAATACCGCCGATGCCGGCGGTGAAGGCAGCGCCGACCGGTCCGGCCGGAGTCCACTCGACGCGGCACAGGTCGTCCGCCGCGACGGGTCGGGTCGCCGTGAGCACCTCGGCGGCGATCGGACGCAGGGTCAGCGCCTCGATCGAGGCCACCGGTTCCCCCGTCGGGTCGGCCAGCGTCACGCGGACGGTGTCCGACCCGACGGACGACAGCCTTACCCGCAGGTGGGACGCGGCGCCCGCGAAGAGGGTCAGCCCCTTGAAGACGAACGGCAGTCGCACGTGCTCCGCCGCGCCGTCGCCGCCGTGCGCGAGAGCGGCGTGCAGCGCGGCGTCGAGCAGCGCCGGGTGCAGCCCGAAGCGGGCCGCGCTCGCCGCCGTGTCCTCGGGCAGCGCGACCTCGGCGTAGATGTCCTCGCCTACCCGCCAGGCGGCGCGCAGGCCCTGGAACGCGGGTCCGTACGCGTAGCCGCTCGGCACCAGGTCGGCGTAGAAGTGGTCGAGATCCATCGGCTCGGCACCGATCGGCGGCCAGGCGCCCGCAGCGAAGGCCACGTCCGGCGCCGATCCGCGCTCGGCCAGGATCCCGGCGGCGTGCCGGGTCCAGCCGAGTCGCGCGGACTCGTCCGCGCTCCGCGAGAAGACGCTCACGGTCCGGGACCGGTCGGCCTCGGCCGCGCCGACCACGACCTGGATCTGCGACGCGCCGTGCTCGGGGATCACCAGCGGTGCTTCCAGGGCGAGTTCGGCGATCCGGCCGCAGCCCACCTCGTCCCCGGCGCGGATGGCCAGTTCCACGAAGGCCGCGCCCGGCAACAGCACCGTCCCGGCGACCGCGTGATCCCTGAGCCAGGCGTGCGAGGACAGCGACAGTCGGCCCGTCAGCACCACCCCTTGCCCACCGCCGAGTTGCACCGCCGCGCCCAGCAGCGGATGGTCCGCCTCGGCCAGGCCCAGACCGCGCGCGTCACCGGTGGACGCCGTGCGTTCCAGCCAGTACCGCCGGCGCTGGAAGGCATATGTCGGCAGGTCGACGGCCACCGTGCCGTTGTCACGAACCCGCTCGGCCAACAGTGGGGACCAGTCCACGGCGAGCCCGCCGACATACGCCTCCGCCAGCGCGGCGGTGAACCGGGCCAGGCCGCCCTCCCCCCGCCGCAACGTTCCCAGAACCACCGCTGCGGCCTCGGCGGACTCGACCGTACCTTCGATCGGCGTGGTCAGCACCGGGTGCGCGCTCACCTCGACGAAGGCGTCGAAACCCTGGGTCAGCAGCAGGCGAATCGTCTCCTCGAAACGAACCGTCCGACGCAGGTTGGTGTACCAGTAGTCCGCGTCGAGCCGCGTCGTCCCCAGCGGTTCGGCCGTCACCGCCGAATAGAACGGCACCGTCGGCGCCTTCGGCTCGATACCGGCCAACTCGGCCAGCAGGCGATCTCGGATCGACTCCACCTGTACCGAATGCGAGGCGTAGTCCACCGGCACCCGACGCGCCCACACGCCTTGCGCGTCACACTCCGCGAGCAGTTCGTCCAACGCGGCCGACTCACCGGCCACCGTCACCGACGCCGGACCGTTCACCGCCGCCACCGACACCCGACCGTCGAACGGCGCCAGCAACTGCGCCACGCCGGCCGGGGGCAGCGACACCGACGCCATACCCCCCGAGCCTGCCAATGCGAGAATGGCCCGGCTCCGCAACGCCACGACCTTCGCGCCGTCCGGCAGCGACAGCGCCCCCGCCACGCACGCCGCCGCGATCTCCCCCTGCGAATGCCCCACCACGGCGGCGGGCTCGACCCCGAAGGAACGCCACAGCTCGGCGAGCGACACCATCACCGCCCACAACACGGGCTGCACGACGTCGACCCGGGCCGGCCAATCCTCCGACTCCGACCGCAGCACCGACTCCAACGACCAGTCCACGAACGGCGCAAGGGCCGCCGCACACTCCGCGATCCGCTCCGCGAACACCGGCGACGAATCCAGCAGCGCGGCAGCCATCCCCACCCACTGCGATCCCTGCCCCGGGAACACGAAGACCGTCCGACCCGAGGACCGCGCGCTATCCGGTACGGACTCCCCCTCGGCCAACTCCGCCAATCCGGACGCCAGCTCCGCCCGGTCGGCGGCCAGCACGACGCCCCGGCGCTCCAACACCGACCGCGACGCGATCAGCGAAGCCGCCAGGTCGGACAACGGGACTTCGGGCTCGTCCCGGACGAACCGCGCCAGTCGGGCCGCCTGCGCCCGCAGGCCGGGCTCGCCCCGCCCGGAGACGACGAACGGGAGCAGCGCGCTCGGCCCGCCCCGAGTCGGCTCCGTAAGGGACTTCGTCGCCGACTCCGTGACGGGTGCCGCCTCGGTGGCGGGTACCGGCTCTGCCCCCGCGACCGGCCGCGCGGGCTCGCCGTCCGCCTGCTCGATGATCACGTGCGCGTTCGTACCGCTGATCCCGAACGAGGAGATCGCGGACCGGCGCGGACGGTCGGTTGTAGGCCACTCCCGCGCCCGCGTCAGCACCTCCACCGCGCCCGCGGACCAGTCGATGTGCGGGGACGGCTCGTCGACGTGCAGCGTCTGCGGCAGTACGCCCTCGCGCATCGCCATGACCATCTTGATCACCCCGGCGACGCCCGCGGCGGCCTGCGCGTGACCGATGTTCGACTTCAACGACCCGAGATACAGTGGCTGTTCGTCGCGCCGGCCCTGCCCGTAGGTGGCGAGCAGTGCCTGCGCCTCGATCGGGTCGCCCAACGTCGTACCCGTTCCGTGGCCCTCGACCGCGTCGACGTCGGCGGCCGACAGTCCCGCACTCGCCAGCGCCTGCCGGATCACCCGCTGCTGGGAGGGGCCGTTGGGCGCGGTCAGGCCGTTGCTCGCGCCGTCCTGGTTGACCGCCGTGCCGCGTACCGT
>NZ_JBVHLU010000218.1:0-6474 GCF_055558835.1 Embleya sp. NPDC025285 | reverse complement strand
CCGCTTGGGCGAGGGGTTGGCCAATACGGTCCCGCCGTTGACCGGCAGGCTCGCGCGCGGGTCCCAGCGCACCACCATGCCGCCGCCGTCGCCCGCGGCGTGATACCCGGCCACCACCACGATGGTGTTCGGGGCCAGTCGGCGAGTCTCCAGGCGCAGCAATGCGGCGACGGTGGCGACACCGGTGGGGACGTTGCCGTCCTCGTGTCGATCGTCGGAGGACGAGGACGCCGACGAGGCGGCGGCGGCCGTACCCGTCGCGGCGGTGCCGGCCAGGAGCAGGCCGCCCAGGCCGCCCGCGGCGAGCAGACGGCGGCGGGAGGACGCGGGCGCGCCGGACGGGGTCGTGGCGGCGGTGGAAGTTTCGGGGGACGTGCTCATCGGGACCTCGGCCTTCGGCGGCAGGGGGGTGAGGACGCTTCCCGTGACACGTGCCGATGCGGCGTTCCCAACGGGTGGGAAACGCGCGGCGGATGGCTTGGGGTGGGCCGCCCGGGTCCGGTGACGGACCGTCGACCCCAGGGCCGGAAACCGGGCACGATTCGTGGCAGCGAACGTGCGGGCCCTGATGAGTCAAGGAACGTAGACCCGCCCGACGTTCCTGGTCAAGACCTCGTGGCGGACTTTCATCGTCCGTGATCGGGGGAACACGATGGGGTCGCAACGTATTGTCCCGCTGCGACCCCGTCGGTCCGATTGTTCACCGGCACATCTCAGCCGGCGTCCACCTCGCCCTCGCCACTCTCCGTGCTGCCCAACTCGCGGCTGACCCGCAGCGCGCCGGCCCGCACCTGGCGGCCGAGTTCCTGGAATCGCCAGCCCGGCAGGTCGAGCTTGAGGCCGGTGATGCTGATCGCGCCCACGCACAGGTCCCGGTGGTCGCGGACCGGGCTGCCGATGCAGAAGATCCCGTCCGCGTCCTCCTCGTCGTCCAGCGCGTAGCCGGTCTGCCGGATGTCGCGCAGGTGTGCGAGCAGGGTCGCGGTGTCGGTGATCGTGTGCGACGTGCGCCGGGGCAGGCCCGAGCGCTCGATCACCGCGCGCGCCTCGGCCTCGGGCAGCGCGGAGAGGATGGCCTTGCCCAGTCCGGTGCAGTGCGGCAGTTCGCGCACCCCCATGCGCAGGTCCAGGCGTACCCGCTGCTCTATCCCGACCTGGTCCACGACCACCGCGAGCCCGCCCTCGGGCACCGCGAAGCGCGCGGCCATGCCGGTCTCCCTGGTCAGTTCGGCCAGCACCGGCCGGGCCACATCGCGCAGGGACACCTGCGACTGGGCCCGATCGCCGAGCCGGGCCAGGCCCATCCCGAGCCGGTAGCGCCGATTCATCCCTTCCCCGTCGTCCGAGACCAGGCCGTATCCGCGCAGGGTCTGGAGCAGTCCGAAGGTGGCGCTCTTGGAGATCCCGCAGGCCTGACCGACCTCGGTGACGCTCATGCCGTCCCCCGGACCACGTGTGGAGAGCACCTCGAGGATGTCCGCGGCCCGGGCGACGGACTTCACCCAGTACTTCGACTCCTCGACATTCTCGTTAACGCTGTTCGACATAGCAGAACACTTTACCGGTCCGGACCCCTTGACTGCCCCGTACATCCAAATGTAGGGTCTGGAACTGTTCGGTCCTGCCGAACAGTGTTCAGAAAACACGGTGTAGAGCAAGCGCAACACCTGCGACGCGTGCCGAAGGCGGATGGCGCCGGTGATCCAAGGCCTGGCAGGGCCGCGGATCCGAACGGTCACGAACGACGCAAGGAGCCCACCGATGAGTGTCGGCACAGCCGCCACCGACTCCCTTCCCGCCCGAGCCCTTCGGGTCATCCCGGGCGGGGTGAACAGCGGTCAGCGCCGGATCCCGGGCCTGACCGAGCTGGTCGTCACCAACACCAGCGGCGCGAACTTCACCGATGCCGAGGGTCGCGTCTTCACCGACTACCACTCCGCGTTCGGCCCGCCGCTGCTCGGCCACAACGACCCGGACGTGCGGCGCGCGGTGCACGAGGCGGCGGGCCGCCTGGACCTGACCGGCGTGGCCGTCACCGAGGGCGAGATCACCCTCGCCGAAACCCTGGTCGAACTGGTCCCCTCGGTGGAGAAGGTGCTGCTCACCAGCACCGGCAGCGAGGCCACCTTCCACGCGCTACGGGTCGCCCGCGCGGTCACCGGCCGCCGCCTGGTCGTCAAGTTCCAGGGCTGCTACCACGGTTGGCACGACTCGGTGAGCCTGAACGTGATCTCCTCGCCCGACGCGGTCGGCGCACACGACCCGATCTCGACCGGCATCCTGCCCGAGGTGCTCGAGGCCACCCTGGTCCTGCCGTTCAACGACCCGGCCGCGGTGCGCACCGCGTTCGCCGAGCACGGCGCGGACATCGCCGCGGTGATCCTGGAGCCGATCCCGCACAACGTCGGCTGCCTGCTGCCCGACCCCGAGTTCCTCACCACGCTGCGCGAACAGTGCACCGCGCACGGCTCGGTGCTGGTCTTCGACGAGGTCATCACCGGCTTCCGGCACGACCTCGGCGGCTACCAGAAGATCGCCGGCGTCACCCCGGACCTCACCACCTTCGGCAAGGCCATCGCCAACGGCGCCCCGGTCGGCGCGCTCGGCGGCCGGGCCGACCTGATGGACCAGTTCAGCACCCTCCCCGGCGCTCCCGCGTTCTTCGCCGGCACCTACAACGGCCACCCGTGGGTGGTCGCCGCCGCCCTGGAGACGCTGCGCAAGCTGCGCGAGGAGCCGGTACACGAGCACGTGTTCCGCCTCGGCGAGCGGGTTCGTACCGGCCTGGGCGAGATGTACACCCGGCTGGGCATCCCGGCTGTGGTCACCGGCTACGGCTCGGTGTTCGTCACCTACTTCATGTCCGGCGGCGTCCCGCGCAGCTACGACGACCTGCTCGCCAACGACGCCGGCCTGTTCATCGGCTACCGTCGCCGGCTGCTGGAGCACGGCGTGTTCGAGCTGCCGCTGAACCTCAAGCGCAGCCACATCTCGTACGCGCACACCGACGCGGACGTCGACCACCTGATCGCCGCGACCGAACTCGCCGTGCAGGACGCGATCAAGGACGGCGGAATCGGCGAGTTGGCCGGCACGTCCACAATGGGCGGCGCGATCGAAGGGACGGCACGCTGATGTTGGTCGTCGACCGCACCCGACCCACCGGCCCGGCCGGCCGGATCACCCACGTCGAGACGCTGCTCCTGGGCACCGCATGGCGCGACTTCGGCTACGTGCGCGTGCACACCGACCAGGGCCTGTCCGGCGTCGGCGAGATCACCCACCCCTACCGGGTCGCCGAAACGGCCGCGCTGGCCCAGGCGCTGGCGAACCGGCACCTGATCGGCGCCGACCCGTTCGATACCGAGGAACTGTGGCTGCGGCTGTACCAGGGCGACTTCCTGCGCGGCGGAGACGTCGGCGGGATCGCGCTGTCCGGCTTCGACCAGGCCATGCACGACCTGATGGGCAAGGCGCTGGGTGTCCCGGTGTACCGGCTCACCGGCGGCGCCTGCCGCGATCGGGTCCGGGTGTACGCCAACGGTTGGTACAACGGCGAGCGCGAACCCGACGTATTCGCGGCCAAGGCCAAGGAGACCGTGGCCAAGGGCTACTCGGCGCTCAAGTTCGACCCGTTCGGGGCCGGCCTGCACGAGCTCTCGCGGGCCGAACTGCGGCAGTCGGTCGAGCTCGTCGGCGCGGTTCGCGAGGCGATCGGGCCGGATGTGGACCTGTTCATCGAGGGCCACGCGCGATTCGCGATGACCACCGCGTCCGCGCTGCTGCGGGCCCTGGAACCGTTCGACATCGGCTGGCTCGAGGAGCCGATGCCGTGGACGCACATCGAGCGCTACGCGGAACTGCGCGCCCGCGCGCCGTTCCCGATCTCCGGCGGCGAACACTTCCACAACCGCTACGAGTACAAGCAGTTGTTCGCCACGAACGCGGTGGACATCATCCAGCCCGACCTGTCCATGGCGGGCGGACTCACCGAGGTGCGCAAGATCGCCGCGATCGCCGACACGCACGGCGTCATGGTCGCCCCGCACAACTCCAACTCGCCGCTGTGCACCACGGTTTCCGTGCACGCCTCGCTCGGGATCACCAACTTCAAGATCCTGGAGACCTTCGACGGTCTGCTGGAGCCGTTCGTCTTCGACGCGGTCCGCGGCACGTTGCCGGTGACCGCCGACGGGCACGTGGAGATTCCGACCGCTCCGGGCTTCGGCGTCGAGCTGGACGACGACGTGTTCGCCGAACACCCGCCCACCCACCGCTTCTGGAACATGTTCTCGGACGGCTGGGAGAAGAGGAACCGCACATGAGCGCCGGCCGCTCGGGCATCGTCGACGTGCACTCCCATCTGTTCCGCCAGTGTTGCGACTTCGACGACGTGTTCAAGGCCGACTCGGCCCGCGCGCACGACGGTGAGGTCGACCTGACCGTGCGCTGGGCCGACTACGCGGCATCCAGCCCGGCGGACACCCGGACCGTCGTGGTCGGCGGCAAGGCCCGGCGCAGCGGCCTGTGGGTCGAGGACAAGGCGGTCGCCGAATACGTGGCCGAGCAGCCCGATCGGCTGATCGGCTACCTGTCGATCGACCCGACCCAGACCGGCTGGCAGGACGAACTGCGATTCGGTCACCAGGAGTTGGGCCTGCGTGGGATCAAGCTGATGCCGATGTACGCGGGCTTCGACCCGGGGGATCCGCAATACGACCCGCTGTTCGCCTACGCCGAGAGCAACGGCCTGCCGATCCTGGTGCACACCGGGACCACGTTCGTCTCGGCGGCGCCGATCGCCTACGCGCAACCCCGGTTGCTGGATCCGGTCGCGATCCGCCATCCCGAACTGCGGATGGTGCTCGCGCACCTGGGTCATCCGTTCGAGGGCGAGTGCATCGCGGTGATCCGCAAGCACCCGCACCTGTACGCGGACGTCAGCGCACTGCACTACCGCCCGTTCCAGCTTTGGCACAGCCTGCGGCTGGCCCAGGACTACGGCGTGCTGCACAAGCTGCTGTTCGGCAGCGACTACCCGTTCACCACGGTGGACGCGTCGGTGGCGGGTCTGCGTGCGGTGGCCGCCGTGCCGGGCATCCCCGGTCTGCCACCGCTGGATCGAGACGCGGTCGAGCAGCTGATCTTCCGCGACGCGCTGCCCCTGCTGGGGCTGTCGTGACCGGCACCTCGGCACCCGGCGGGCCGGGCGTCGCGCCGATCGGCGGATCCGGCGCGAGCTTCGCGCTCACCGATCGCACCGCCCTGGTCACCGGCGCCGCCGGTGGCCTGGGCCGGGCGTTCGCGGTCGCCCTGGCGGCGGCCGGCGCCGACGTCGTGCTCACCGACCGACCGGGCGTGGACCTCACCGAGACGAGCGCCCTGGTCGAGGCCCGCGGCCGGACCGCCCGAATCCGGCCGTTCGACCTGGCCGACACCGCCGGGTTGGCCGGCTATGTGGACGAACTGCGGGCCGAGGTCGGCCCGTTGCACATCCTGGTCAACAACGCCGGCACCGCGGCCCTGGAGCGGTTCAACGAGATCACCGTGGCGAGTTGGCGCCGGGTGCTCGCGGTGAACCTGGACGCGGTCTTCTTCCTGTCCCAACGCGTCGCCGAGCACATGATCGCGGACCGCGTGCCGGGCCGGATCATCGCGGTGACCTCGAAGAACGCGCATGTGGCCGAGGCCGGTCTGGCCCACTACAACGCCTCCAAGGCGGGTGTGGACCTGCTGGTGCAAAGCCTCGCGGTGGAACTGGCGCCGCACGGGATCACCGTCAACGCGGTGGCCCCGGGCATGGTCGAGACGCCCATCGACGGCGATTTCCCGCTCGATCGCGAGCCGTTCGAGGCCGCCTACCGCGAACGCATCCCGCTCGGGCGGTACGCCACGCCCGACGAGTGCGCGGGCGCCGCGGTCTTCCTCGCCTCCCCCGCCGCGTCCTACGTGACCGGCACCCGGATCGTGGTGGACGGCGGTGTGCTCGCCGACCAGATGCCCCGGATGCGCCACATGCCGCCGTACCGCAACTCGCTCT
Source organism: Embleya sp. NPDC025285 (assembly GCF_055558835.1). Taxonomy (NCBI): domain Bacteria; kingdom Bacillati; phylum Actinomycetota; class Actinomycetes; order Kitasatosporales; family Streptomycetaceae; genus Embleya; species Embleya sp. NPDC025285. Next base: position 434 of record NZ_JBVHLU010000218.1, on the reverse strand, counting down.
GACTCACCGGCGCGCCGGGCCGGCCCCGCACCGGGGTCCGGCTCCGGACGCCCCGCATCCCCTTCGTGCACGGATCGAGAAAGTGAGCGGGACCCATGTCCTCACTCGGTTCTTCCCCTTCGTCGTCCCGCCGCCGCCTGTTGGCCGCGGGTGGATTGGGCGGGCTGCTGCTCGCCGGCACGGCGGCCGCGGGTACCGCCTCGGCCTCCCCCGACGACGACCGCGACGGCGGGCGGCGCGAACCCTCCGGCAGTGTGCCGACGATCGCCGCCCTCTTGGACCTGGAAACCCGCCGTCTGCCCGCCGACACGATGGTCTCGGTGGCGGGCTATCACGCGGCGGGCGACGGCGGCGGCATGGTGGTGCGCTGGGACCCGCGCTCGAAACTGCCCGCCAACGGCGGCACGGTGCACACGATCGGCTCGCCCAAGCGA
>NZ_JBVHLU010000217.1:0-6518 GCF_055558835.1 Embleya sp. NPDC025285 | reverse complement strand
ACACCCTCCCCCCACCCCGTACCATCCGCCCCCGCCGCGAACGCCTTGCACCGACCATCCACCGCAAGACCCCGCTGCCGACTGAACTCCACGAACATTCCGGGGGTGGTCATCACCGAAGCACCGCCCGCCAGCGCCAGGGTGCACTCACCCTGCCGCAACGCCTGCACAGCCAGATGCAACGCCGTCAACGACGCCGAACACGCCGTATCCACCGTGATCGCCGGACCCTCCAGACCGAACGTGTACGCCAGACGACCCGACAACACACTGGCGAGGAAACCGGTCGCGTAGCCCTCGAAGTTCTCCCGGGCCCGATCCAGCAGGAGCGCGTACTCCTGGCTGCTGGTGCCCACGAAGACACCGGTGCGGCTCCCGCGCAGGGAGGCCGGTGTGAGGCCGGCGCGCTCGAACGTCTCCCAGGACACCTCGAGGAGCAGACGTTGTTGCGGGTCGAGCGTCAGCGCCTCGCGTGGACTCACTCCGAACAGGCCCGCGTCGAACGACGCCACGTCGGCGAGGAACCCGCCCTCGCGTGCGTAGCTCTTCCCCGGCCGGTCCGGGTCGGCGTCGTAGAGGCCCTCGATGTCCCAGCCTCGGTCCTGGGGGAAGGGCCCGATCGCGTCCCTTCCGGAGACCACCAGTTGCCACAGGTCCTCCGGCGAGCGCACGTCCCCCGGGAATCGGCAGCCCATCGCCACCACCGCGATCGGCTCCGCGTCGGCGTCCTCCAACTCCCGCAGGCGCGCTCGTGTCTCGTGCAGGTCGGCGGTGACCCGCTTGAGGTAGTACCGAATCCGGTCGTCCGTCACCATGTGCAACCACCTCGTCGAGACGTCACCGTTGTGCCTTGCTCGCGGGCTCCGGCCCGAGGTCAGGAAATCCCCAGCTCCCTGCCGATGAAGTCGATGACCTCCTCGTCGGTCGCCAGGTCGAGCTCGTCCGCGACGGTCGTGGCGTCCTCCCGTGCGTCGGGTGCCCGGTCTCCTGCGGGTGCGTGTTCGCCCGCCTGTCGAGCGAGCGCGCGCAACCGATCCGCCACTCGTTCGCGTCCGGCGGCGTCCAGCGATGTCGCCGCGAGGTGCACGGCCCAGGCGTCCAGGCCGGCCAGGACGGTGTCGACCGGTGCGTCCAGCCCCGACACCAGTACGGCTTCGAGGTGTCGACCGAGGGCGGCGGGGGTCGGGTGGTCGAACACGAGTGTGGTGGGCAGGTTCAGGCCGGTTGCGGCGTCCAGACGGTTTCGCAGTTCCACGGCGGTGAGCGAGTCGAAGCCCAGTTCCTGGAACGGGCGTTGCGGATCCACGTGCCCGGACGTCGGGTGACCGAGGACGAGGGCGATGCGATCGCGCACCAGGTCGAGGATCAGCGCGCTGCGGTCCTCGGCTCCCAGGAGTGCCAGGCGTTCGCGCAGGGCGTGCTCCGCGCCCGGCTCCGCCGCCGTCGCCGTAACGTGGACCAGGCCGCGCAGCAGCGCGGGAAGCGTGCCGTTCTCGGCGGCGGCGCGCAGTCCCCCGGGGTCGAGGTGCGTGGGAACCCACCCGGCCCGGCCGGCGGCGAGTGCCTCGTCGAACAGTGCGAGGCCCTCCTCGGTGGAGAGGCCGCCCGTGCGGGTGTACTCCGCCCGGTCCGTGTGCCCCGACCGCGACCCCATCCCCCCGGCCTCGGCCCAGCGGCCCCATGCCAGCGACGTCGCGGGCAGGCCGCTGTCGTGGCGGTGTCGGGCCAGCGCGTCGAGGAAGGCGTTGGCGGCGGCGTAGTTGGCCTGTCCGGGTGCGCCGAGCGTGCCGGCGGCGGAGGAGAAGAGGACGAACGCGGCCAGGTCCGCGTCCCGCGTCAGCTCGTGCAGGTGCCGGCCGCCGTCGACCTTGGGCCGGAAGACCGCGCCCACTCGGGCGGGCGTCATCGAGTCCAGGACGCCGTCGTCGAGCACACCCGCCGTGTGCACCACGGCCGTCAACGGGTGCTCGGCGGGCACCGATGCCAGCAGGTCCGCCACCGCGCCCCGTTCGGCCACGTCGCACGCCACCGCCCGCACCGTCGTGGCGCCCGCGGCGGTGAGTTCGGCCAACAGTTCCGCCATGCCCGGCGCGTCCGGTCCGCGGCGTCCGGCAAGCACGAGGTGCTTCACGTGGTGGGCGCCCACCAGATGTCGGGCCACCTGCGCGCCGAGCGCCCCGGAGGCGCCGGTGATCAAGGCCGTACCCGCCGGATTCCACGCGGGAGGCATCGTGAGGACCACCTTGCCCACGTGCCGGGCCTGGGCCAGGAAGCGGAATGCGGCGGGCGCCTGCCGTACGTCCCACGTGGTGACCGGGATCGGCCGCAACCGCCCGCGCTCGAACAGTTCGACGATCTCCGCGAGCATTTCGGTGATGCGCTCGGGGCCGGCGTCCATCAGGTCGAACGCTCGGTAGGCGATCCCGTCGTACCGGGCGGCGACCTCGTCGGCGTCGCGGATGTCGGTCTTGCCCATCTCGACGAATCGGCCGCCCGGCCGCACCAGGCGCAGGGAGGCATCCGCGAGGTCCCGCACCAGCGAGTTCAGCACCACGTCGATGCGACCGCCACGGCGATCGTCGCTCGTCGCGCCGAACCGTTCCTCGAACTCGGCGGTACGCGAGGAGGCGAGGTGCGCGTCGTCGACGCCCAGGGCGTGCACCGCGTCCCATTTGCCGGGACCGGCCGTGGCGTACACCTCGGCACCGAGGTGGCGCGCCAACTGCACGGCGGCCATGCCGACACCGCCCGCCGCCGCGTGCACGAGCACCTTCTCGCCGGGCCGTACGTCGGCCAGGTCCACCAGGCCCTCGTAGGCGGTGAGGAACGCGACGGGCACGGACGCGGCCCGGGCGTACGACCAGCCCCGTGGGATCCGCGCGATCAGGCGCCGATCGACGACGGCCACCGGCCCCAGGCACCCGGCCGCGAGGCCGAACACCCGGTCTCCGGGGGTGAGTCCGGTGACGTCGGGTCCGACCTCGGTGACGACGCCGGCGATCTCGCCGCCCAGCGCCCGCTGGTCGGAGACCATGCCGAGGGCCATCACGATGTCCCGGAAGTTGACACCGGCGGCTCGCACCGAGACCCGGACCCTACCCGGTCCGAGCGGTGCCGCGGCTTCCGGGCAGGGGGCGAGGAGCAGGTCGTCGACGGTGCCGCCACCGCCGAGGTCGACCCGCCACTCCCGGATTCCCGCAGGCGGCACGAGCGTGCCGGACGGCACCCCGCGGGCCAGCCGGGGAACGAACATCCGGCCCGCCCGAAGCGCGAGTTGCGGTTCGTCCCCGGCCGCCGCCCCGACCAGGGCGGCCGTCGAGGTGCGCTGCCCGTCCGAGTCGACGAGCAGGAACCGTCCCGGGTGTTCGGTCTGCGCGGCGCGCACCAGGCCCCACACCGCGGCCGCCGCCACGTCGGCGATCGGTTCGTCGCCGGCAACGGGCACGGCGCCGCGGGTGGTGACCACGAGCCGGGACGCGTGCAACCGGGTTTGCGCAAGCCAGGTCCGGAGTATGTCGAGCACGGACAGAGTCAGAGCCGTGGCGGCGCCTGCCGGGTCGTCGACGACCGCGTCATCGGTGCGGGCCGCTCCGGTGGACCCGGTTTCGTCCGTGCTGCCGACTTCGTCCGATCGCTCGGCTCCGCCGGTGCGAACGGCGTCGCCGTGACACGGCAGGAATACCAGGTCCGGCACGGGTGCACCGGACTCGATCGCCGACACGAGAGCACCGAGATCGGTGTGCGTCGTGGCCGCGAGCCGCTCCGCCGGAGCGCCGTCCCCGAGCACGGCAAGAACAGGGGTCCGCGTCCGTGTTGCCGACGGAACAGGCGCCGTCTCCACCCAGTCGACGTGGAAGAGGCTGTCCCGGGTGTGGCCCGCCCGGAGCTGCTGCGTGGAGACCGGGCGGGTCCGCAGCGATCCGACCGACGCGACCGGAGCGCCGTGCTCGTCCCACAGGGCGAGGGAGACGGCGTCCGTACCCGTCGGGGTCAATCGTGCGCGGAGCACCGGTGCGCTTGCGCCGTGGAAGGACACCTCGTGCCATGCGAACGGTACTCGGAGGACCTGTGTCCGCCGGCCCTCTCGATGCACCGTCGTCCCCTCCGCGGTGAGGAGGGCCGCGTGCAGCGCGGCGTCGAACTGCGCCGGGTGCAGCGCGTATCCGCCGTTGCCGGAGCGCGCCGCGTCGGGGAGCGTGATCTCGGCGAACAACTCCTCCCCCAGGCGCCAGGCTGCGGTGAGCCCGCGGAAGGCGGGGCCGTACTCCAGGCCGGCCGCGGCCGTGCGCTCGTAGAAGCCTTCGAGCGCGACGGGTTCCGCTCCCGAAGGCGGCCATGGCTCCCCCGCACGCGCCGGCGCGGCGACCGCCTCGGGGGCGAGCGTGCCCCGGGCGTGACTCACCCACGGGGCGTCCGGTGCGTCCGGGGTCGCCGTGCGGGTGTCCTCCTCCCGGGAGTACACGCCCAGCGGGCGCCGTCCGTCCTCCGCTGCGGGCCCCACCCGCACCTGTAGGCGCACGGCACCGTGTTCGGGCAGGACCAGCGGTGCCTGCTGGGTCAGTTCCACCAGGCGCCGGCATCCGGCCTCGGCGCCGGCGCGGATCGCCAACTCCACCACGGCGGTGCCGGGTAGGAGTGTCGTGCCCAGCACGACGTGGTCCGCGAGCCATGCCTCGGTCCGCCGGGACACCACCCCGATCAGCGCCCTGCCCTGGGCGTCCGCCAGATCCAGGGCCGCGCCGAGCAGGGGGTGTTCCGGCACGTCCAGGCCGACGGCGCGCACATCGGCGGCAGGGGCCGCGGCGCTCCAGGGGTAACGACGGTGCTGGAAGGGGTAGGTGGGCAGGTCCGTCCTGCGGGCGCCGGTGTCGGCGAAGAAGCGGGGCCAGTCGACCCGGGCGCCGCGGGCGAACGCCCGGGACAGTGCCGTGCGTACGGTGTCGGCTTCCGGACGTCCGGCGCGCCCCGCCGGGATCGGCACGGCGCGGGTGTTCGGGGGTGCCTGCGCGAGGCAGTCCTGGGCCATCGCCGTCAGCGTCCCGGAAGGGCCGATCTCCACGAACGTGCGCACCCCCGCGGCAACGAGTCGGCGCATCCCGTCGTGAAAGCGCACGGTCGCCCGGGCGTGCCGGACCCAGTACTCCGGCGAACACAACTCGTCGGCGCCGGCGATGTCCCCGGTGACGTCGGAGACGATCGGGATGGTCGGCGGATGGAAGTCCAGCTTCCGCGCGACCGCGCCGAACTCGTCCGACATCGCGGCCATCTGTGGGGAGTGGAAGGCGTGGCTCACCCTGAGCCGCCGCGTCTTGCGCCCTTTGCTCCGCCAGCGCTCGGCGAGGTCGAGCACCGCGCTCTCGGCGCCCGACACGACGACCGACGCGGGTCCGTTGACGGCGGCGATGGACATCCGGTCGGCGTGTGCGGCCACCTCCGGCAGAACCTCCGCCTCGGTCGCCTGCACCGCGACCATGGCGCCGCTGCCGGGCACGTCCTGCATGAGACGGCCCCGCGCGGCGACGAGCACGCACGCGTCCTCCAGGGACAGGACGCCGGAGACGTGCGCGGCCGCCAACTCGCCGACGGAGTGGCCGAGCAGCAGCTCGGGGGTGAGCCCCCAGTGCGTGAGCAGCCGGAACAGCGCCACCTCGTACGCGAACAGTGCCGCCTGGGTGAACGAGGTCTGCTCCAGGAGCGCGGCCGTCGTCGTGCCCTCGGGGGCGTACAGGACGTCCCGCAGCGGGCGGTCGAGATGCGGGTCCAGCCCACCCGCGATGGCATCCAGCGCCTCGGCGAACACCGGGAAGGCGGCGGACAGTTCGCGTCCCATGCCCGCGCGCTGGCTGCCCTGTCCGGAGAACAGGAACGCCTGCCCGCCCTCGGCGGTCGCCCCTTGCACCAGACCCGGGGCCGGCCGGCCCTCGGCCAGGGCCGTCAGACCCGCGAGCATCTCGTCCCGATCGCGCGCCCACACCACGGCCCGGGTGTCGAGGGTCGCCCGTGAGGTGGCCAGCGACCAACCGACGTCCGCCGCACGCGCGTCGGGCAGGGAGCGGATCCGATCGCTCAGGCGCCCGGCCTGGTCCCGCAGGGCCCGCTCGCCCCGCGCCGAGACCACCAGCGGTACCGGCCCCTGCGGGATGTCCGTCCCGGTCGGGGCCGGGGCGGTGTCGTCGACTGTGCCGGGCCGGGGGTCCTGTTCCAGGATCACGTGGGCGTTGGTGCCGCTGATCCCGAAGGACGACACCCCGGCGCGCCGCGGCCGGCCGGTCCGCGGCCAGTCCCGCGCCTCGGTCAGCAGGCGAACCGCCCCGGAGGCCCAGTCCACGTGCGGCGAGGGTTCATCGACGTGCAGGGTCCTCGGGAGCACGCCGTGACGCATCGCCATGACCATCTTGATCAGCCCGGCGATGCCGGCGGCGCCCTGGGTGTGGCCGATGTTCGACTTGATCGATCCCAGCCACAACGGCCGATCCGCCGGCCGCTCCCGACCGTAGGTCGCCAACAGCGCCTGAGCC
>NZ_JBVHLU010000216.1:0-6752 GCF_055558835.1 Embleya sp. NPDC025285 | reverse complement strand
GTGGACTGGGCGTCGGGTGCGGTGTCCTTGTTGACGGAGCCGGTGGCGTGGCCGGAGACGGGCGCACCGCGCCGGGCCGGAATCTCCGCCTTCGGGGTCAGCGGCACCAACGCACACGTCATCGTGGAGCAGCCCGAGGTCGGGGACCGGGAACCGTTCGGCGCGGCGTCCGACACGACACCCGAGGCGGCGCTCGCCGGGGCGATTCCCACCCCCTGGATGTTTGCCGCCGCAGATGACGAGGCCCTGCGCGCCACGGCGGCCCGGCTCGGTACGCACGTGGCCGAGAACGCCGAAACGGCTGTCTCCGACGTGGCGTTCACGCTGGCCGGCAAGCCCCGACTGGACCACCGCGCGGTGGTGTTCGGGACCGACAGGGAGACGCTGCTGCGTGTCACCGAGGCCGTGGCCTCCGGCACCGAGGCTCCGGGAGTCGTGCGCGGTGTCGCCCGCGGCGGATCCGGCCGCCTGGCGTTCGTGTTCGCGGGTCAGGGTGGTCAGCGGGTCGGGATGGGTCGTGAGCTGTATGAGAGCTTCCCGGTGTTTGCCGCGGCCTTCGATGAGGTGTGCGTGCGGTTGGACGCGGGTTTGGGCGGGTCGTTGCGCGAGGTGATCTCGGGCGATGTGGATGGTCTGGACGAGACCGGGTTTGCGCAGCCGGCGTTGTTCGCGGTCGAGGTGGCGTTGTTCCGGTTGTTGGAGTCGTGGGGTGTGCGGCCGGATGTGGTGGTCGGGCATTCGGTGGGTGAGATCGCGGCGGCGCATGTGGTCGGGGTGTTGTCGTTGGAGGACGCGTGCCGGCTGGTGGTGGCGCGTGGTCGGTTGATGCAGGCGTTGCCGGTCGGTGGTGCGATGGCCGCGATCGGTGCGGCCGAGGCGGATGTTCTGCCGTTGCTGGCGGGGCGGGATGACCTCGTCGGGATCGCCGCGATCAATGGTCCGGATTCGGTGGTGGTCTCCGGCGCCGAGGCTGTGGTTTCCGAGGTCGTGGCGCACTTCGAGGGGTTGGGTCGTCGGGTGCGGCGGCTGCGGGTCAGCCATGCGTTCCATTCGCCGCTGATGGACCCGATGCTCGATGGCTTCCGTGACGTGGTTCGAGAACTGACATTTGCGGAACCGCAGTTGGCGGTGGTCTCGACCGTCTCGACCGATGCCGACTGGACGGATCCCGAGTACTGGGTGCGCCACGTGCGGCAGCCGGTTCGCTTCCATGACGCGATTCGCGTGCTGGAAGACGACGGTGTCGTCTCCTTCGTCGAGGTCGGGCCGGACGGCGCCCTCACCGCGTTGATCAGGGACGGGATTCGGGCTGCCGACGACGCGGTGACCGTGGTTCCGGTGCTGCGCAAGGACCGTCCGGAGCCTGATGCCGCGCTGACCGCCCTGGCCACGCTCCATGTGACGGGTGCCGTCGCCGAAATCCGATGGGCCGGGTTCGTTCCCGGAGCCCGGCGCGTGGCGTTGCCCACGTACCCGTTCCAGCGGCAGCGGTACTGGCTCGACCCGGTGGTCGATCGGTCCGGGGACGCCGCGTCGATCGGGCTGACCGCCGCCGATCACCCGTTGCTCGGTGCGGCGGTCGAACTGGCCGACTCGGCGGGTGTGTTGTTCACCGGTCGGTTGTCCGTGGACAGCCACCCGTGGCTGCTCGACCACACGGTGCACGGGACCGTGCCGGTACCCGGTACCGCGCTGGTGGAGCTCGCGCTTCGGGCCGGCGACGAGGTCGGGTGCGATCTGATCGAGGAACTGACCATCGAGGCACCGCTCGTGCTGACCGACGACGACGCGGTTCGGATCCAGCTCGTGGTCGGTGCGCCGGACGAGGCGGGCCGCAGCACGCTGAGCATCCACTCCGGCCGGCAGCGCCCCGGCGGTCCGACGGAAGGTTGGACCAGGCATGCGCAGGGCGTGCTGGCCAGGGGTGGGGCGCCGGACGCGGAGGCGTTCGGGCCGGAAGACGGGCAGGGGCCGTGGCCGCCGGTCGGCGCCGAGCCGGTGTCGATCGACGGATGCTACGACCGGCTCGCCGCACAAGGACTCGGCTATGGGCCGGTGTTCCGGGGGCTTCGGGCGATGTGGCGGCACGGTGACGAGCTGTTCGCCGAGGTTGCGCTGCCCGCCGACGTGTCGACCGAGGGTTTCGGGGTGCATCCGGCCCTGTTGGATGCCGCGTTGCACCCGATCGGGCTTGCCGGTGACGCTGCGGGCGCGGTGCGGTTGCCGTTCTCGTGGACCGGGGTCGCGCTGTACGCGACCGCGGCCACGACGCTGCGGGTGCGCATCGCGCCGGTGGCCGGCGACAGCTTCGCGGTGACCCTCGCCGACCACTCGGGTCGACCGGTGGGGTCGGTGGCCTCGCTGGTGACCAGGCCGGTCGCCGCCGACGCGCTGCGTGCCGCGCAGGGCGGTCGGGACGGCGCGTTGTATCGGATCGACTGGGAACCCGCGCCGAGCGCCCGGACCGCGTCGGCGGTGCCCGCCACGTGGGCGGTGATCGGCGATGTCCGACACGACGTCGCGAGCGCGGTCGCGGGCGCGCTCCCGACCGGTACCGCGCGGGCGGGGACGGTACACGCCGACCTCGCCGCGCTCGATGCCGCGATCGACGCGGGCGCGCCGGTACCGGACGCGGTGCTCGTCGCGCTGTCGCCGACGCCCTCGCAGGGGCGGGACCGGGACCTCCCGGTCGCCGCGCGGGACGCGCTCGGACGGGCGTCGGACATCGTGCGGGCCTGGTCGGCGGACACCCGGTTCGGCGCTGCCCGGCTCGTCCTGCTCACCCAACACGCGGTGTCCACCCGGGACACCGTCGACGAGACCGGCATCGAGAACCTGACGCAGGCCGCGGTCTGGGGTCTGCTGCGCTCGGCGCAGTCCGAGCACCCGGGGCGGATCGTGCTGGTCGACCTGGACGGGGGACCGGCCGGGATCCCGGCGCTCACCGGCCCGACCGGGTTGCCCGCCGTACTCGCGGCGGGCGACGACGAGCCGCAGTTCGCGATCCGCGACAGCGCGCTCCTGGTACCCCGCCTGGTCCCCGAGCCGGCCGGCGCGGATGCCGAGACGGCCGCGGTCGCCGCGCACGCGGTGCTCGGCGCGGATGACACCGTCCTGGTCACCGGCGCGTCCGGCCGCCTCGGTGGCCTCGTGGTGCGCCGGTTGGTCACCGAGTACGGGGTCCGCCGGCTGGTGCTGGCCGGGCGGCGCGGCGAACAAGCGCCCGGCGCCCTCGAGTTCGCCGCCGAGTTGACCGCGCTGGGCGCGCGGGTGAGCACCGTCGCGTGCGACGTCGCCGACCGCACCGCGCTGGCCGCGCTGTTGGCGGCGCACCCGGTGACCGCCGTCGTGCACTCGGCGGGTGTGTTGGACGACGGACTGTTCGAGGCGATGACCCCCGAACGCATCGACCGCGTACTGCGCCCGAAGCTGGACGCGGCCTGGCACCTGCACGAGTTGACCGCCGACCGGGCGCTCTCCGCGTTCGTGCTGTTCTCCTCGGCAGCGGGCCAGTTCGGCAGTGCCGGCCAGGCGAACTACGCGGCGGCCAACACCTTCCTGGACGCCCTCGGCCGACACCGCGCGGCACGCGGCCTGCCCGCCACCTCGCTGGCCTGGGGACCGTGGGAGGCGGGCGGCATGGACGGCGAACTCACCGACCGGGACCGCGAACGCATGGCCCGCGACGGCATCCTGCCGCTGCCCACCGAACACGCGCTCGCGCTGTTCGACCGGGCCCTGGCCGGGACCGCCGGTGCCACCGCCGACCCGACCGGACCCGACCGGGTGCCGGGCACGGCCGGCGCGGCGCTGCTGCCCGCCCGGCTCGACCCGGCCGCGATGCGGTCCCGGGCCGAGGAGCAGGCCGGCCCGTTCGGCCCACTGGCCGCGTTGACCCGGAATCTGCGCACCGGCCCGACGGCCGGGAACCGCTCGCGCCGACCCACCGCCGGTGACCCGGCGGCTCGCACGGACACCGGCTCGGGTGTACCGCCGCTGGTCCGGTCCCTGCTCGGGGCGCGTACCGGCGATCGACCCCGGCTGGTCCTGGACGCGGTCCGCGCGCACGTGGCCTCGGTGCTCGGCTTCGACGCGGCGGATCGCATCGGCGCCGGACAGGAGTTCCGCGACCTGGGCTTCGACTCGCTGACCGCGGTCGAGCTGCGGAATCGGCTGAACGCCGCGACCGGACTGCGGTTGCCGGCGGCGCTGGTCTTCAACTACCCGACGCCGGCGGCACTGGCCGACCACCTGGGCGCCGAACTCGCCGCCGCCGAGGCGCTCGCGCAGTCCGCGAACGGCACCGACGGCGCCTACGGCGCCGGATCCACCGGCGCGGCCGAACTCGACCGCCTGGAGGCGTGGCTCGGAGCGGCCGACGGCGGCACCCGCGACGCGGTGGCCGGCCGGCTGCGCGAACTGCTCGCCAAGCTCGGCGCCGACGCGGGCACCCACCGCGCGGACCACCGCGACGACACCGGCGGATCCGTCGCGGAAAAGCTCGGCACGGCCGACGACGACGATCTCTTCGACTTCATCGACAACGAGCTGTGACCCGATGACGAACCGCGCCCGCACGCACACCGGCACCGGCACGACGACCGGCGCATGCGTCGACACCGGCACCCGCACAACGACGCAAGCAAGTGTCCGTACGACAACGCACGCAGGCACTCGCACGACGACACAGGCAAGCACCCGCACGAGCACCCGTCCACGGACCCGCATCGACGCCCGCGAGATCACCGGTTGCCAGGCCGCACGTTCAACGGCCGCACGCTACGAGGGGGAATGACGACAGTGGCCGACGAACAGAAGCTTCGCGACTACCTCAGGCGGGTCACCACCGACCTGCACGACGCCCGCCGCCGACTGCGCGAGGCCGACGAGCGTGAGCACGAGCCGATCGCGATCGTGGGGATGAGCTGCCGCTACCCGGGCGGGGTCGGGTCGCCGGAGGACCTGTGGCGGCTGGTCGACAACGGTGTGGACGCGGTCTCCGGCTTCCCGGTGGACCGAGGCTGGGACCTGGACGGCCTGTACGACCCGGACCCGGAACACCTCGGCACCAGCTACACCCGGCACGGCGGCTTCCTGCACGACGCCGCGGCGTTCGACCCGGAGTTCTTCGGCATCTCGCCGCGCGAGGCGCTCACCATCGACCCGCAGCAGCGCTTGCTCCTGGAGACCGCGTGGGAGGCGATCGAACGGGCCGGCATCGACCCGGCCGCGCTGCGCGGCAGCAGGACCGGTGTCTACACGGGCGTGATGTACAGCGACTACGCGTCGCGCCTGCGCTCCGGGACGGCCGCCACGGCCGGCGAGTTCGAGGGGTATCTCGGCAGCGGCAGCGCGGGCAGCGTGGCCTCCGGCCGAGTCGCGTACACGCTCGGGCTGGAGGGCCCGGCGGTCAGCGTGGACACCGCGTGCTCGTCCTCGCTGGTCGCGCTGCACTGGGCGGTCGGCGCGCTGCGGCAGCGGGAATGCTCACTCGTGCTGGCGGGCGGCGTCACCGTGATGGCCACACCGGCCACCTTCGTCGAGTTCAGTCGGCAGCGCGGGTTGTCGGCGGACGGCAGGTGCAAGGCGTTCGCCGCCTCGGCGGACGGTACGGGCTGGTCCGAGGGTGTCGGGATGCTGCTCCTGGAGCGGCTCTCCGACGCGCGCCGCAACGGCCATCCGGTGCTCGCGGTGGTTCGGGGTACGGCGATCAACCAGGACGGTGCCAGCAACGGCCTCACCGCGCCCAACGGCCCCGCCCAGGAGCGGGTGATCCGGGCGGCACTGGCCAACGCCGGTCTCAGCGCGACGGACGTCGACGCGGTCGAGGCGCACGGAACCGGCACCTCGCTCGGTGACCCGATCGAGGCGGACGCGCTGCTCGGCGTCTACGGCCGGGGTCGCGACGGCGAACGGCCGCTGTGGCTCGGGTCGTTGAAGTCGAACATCGGCCACACCCAGGCCGCCGCCGGGGTCGGCGGCGTGATCAAGATGGTCCAGGCGATGCGTCACGGCGTGTTGCCCAGGACGCTGCACGTGGACGAGCCGTCGCCGCATGTGGACTGGGCGTCGGGCGCGGTGTCGCTGCTGACCGAGCCGGTCTCGTGGTCGCGGACCGATCAGCCCCGACGGGCCGGCGTGTCCGCGTTCGGGGTCAGCGGTACGAACGCGCACGTGATCCTCGAAGAGGAGCCCCAACCGACACCGGACCCGGATGCGGACACGGCACCGGACCCGCAGCCGGTGCCCGGCCGGGTGCCGCTGCTGCTCTCGGCCCGTACCGAGGAGGGCCTGCGCGCCCAAGCGGCGCGGTTGCGCGCGCACTTGGCCGAGCACCCCGACGCGGACCAGGCCGACGTGGCGTACTCGCTGGCGACCGGCAGGTCGGCGCTCGACCGGCGCGCGGTCGTGCTCGGCGACCCGCACGACCGGGCGGGCGCGCTCGCCGGCCTGGCCGCGCTGGTCGACGGGACGCCGCACGCCGATGTCGTGCGGGGGAGTGTCGCGGACGGGGACGCCGAGCGGTTGGCGTTCGTGTTCGCGGGTCAGGGTGGTCAGCGGGTCGGGATGGGTCGTGGTTTGTCCGCGGCCTTCCCGGTGTTCGCGGCGGCGTTCGACGAGGTGTGCGACCGGCTGGAAGTGGAGCTGGGTGAGGGTTCGTTGCGCGAGGTGATCTCGGGCGATGTGGATGGTCTGGATGGGACGGGGTTTGCGCAGCCGGCGTTGTTCGCGGTCGAGGTGGCGTTGTTCCG
>NZ_JBVHLU010000215.1:0-6884 GCF_055558835.1 Embleya sp. NPDC025285 | reverse complement strand
ATCCTCATACCGTCCCCCGGGAACCCGTCGTCCTACAACGACACCATCACCGGCGACGGCACACGCATATGTGCGTAACTGAGCGGCATTGAGGCCGCCTCCGCTTTTTTCGCCCGGGAGCTCGACCCGACCCTGCGCAGATCCTGACGCTCGTCGACGAGCGCAAGGACCTGGGGGCCGAGCCCATTCTCAGGGAACTCCACATCCCCGCCTCCACCTACTACCGTTGGCGCCGCGCGGTGGAAGTCCCCTGCGAACGCCGCCGGTTCGACGTCGAACTCACGGCGTGGATCCGCCGGATCCACGCCGGATCCGAGGAGACCTACGGCTCTCCGCGGGTCCACGCGACCCTCGCCCGGGAGGGTGTGCGCGTGGGCCGCAAGCGGGTGGAACGCCTGATGCGCGAGGCCGGTCTGCAAGGGATCAGCCCGAACAGGCGGCCCAAGGGCTTCACCCGCCGGGACCCGGACGCGGACCTCGCGCCCGACCTCGTGAAGCGGGACTTCACCGCGCCGGCGCCGAACCGGCTGTGGGTCACCGACCTGACGATGGTGACGACCGGCGAGGGACCACTGTGGCTCGCGGCGATCCGTGACGCCTTCTCGCGCCGCATCGTGGCTTGGGAGACGTCCGCCCGCGCGGACGCCGACCTGGTCCTGACGGTGTTGGAATATGCCCTGCGTGGCCGGGACGTCGAGCCCGGGACCCTGGTCCACCACGCCGACCACGGCTGTCAATACACGTCGATCAAGCTCACGACTCGTCTGCTGCGGGCGGGAGTTGCCGCTTCGATGGGGTCGGTGGGCGACTCCTACGACAACGCGCTCGCGGAGAACCTGTGGAGCGTGATCAAGACCGAGTGCCTCCGCCGCAAGACGTTCGACACCCGCGCCGAAGCGAACCTGGCGCTGTTCGCCTACATCGACGGCTGGTATAACCCAAAACGCATCCAAAAGCGCCTCGACTGGCTCAGCCCGGACGAATACGAGGAGAGGTTCTACGCCGAACAGGCGACGGCCAATCAGGCAATCATCAAACCTCAGAGACCCGCCCTGACAAGCTAACCAACACCTCCCACACAACGGGGGAAGCTCAATCCGCCACGGCGGCCCCCAAGGCTCCCGTTCCACGGCGAACGTGCCCGACTCCATGAGCACCGGGAGCTGAATCCCGTTCCCGTACTTCTGATGGGCGTGGGCGGGCAGCGCGACCTGGGACAGCGGGATGGTCAGCCCGGCGCCACACCCGGCACACACGAAGACGAACAAATGTCCTCCGCCAGAGAAACAAGGGGCATCATTGCAACCCCGCGGTGGACCGGCCAACGTGTTTTTCATGCGTCGCGCGGGACCGTGCACCGCCACGGTGTGTTGCGTCACCGTTCGAACCCTTGATGTGCCAGCTGCCTCCCGAAGTGGTGAACATCCGCTGCTTGTTCTCGTGAACAAAGCCAAACGGGCCTGGCTTCTCGCATACTCCGGGCCATGCGCCCGGAAGGTTCCCCGCCAAGTCGACGAGTCCACTTGCTACGGGGGAGCCGGTCAAGAGGCCGGCTCCGAGGGCTCGCGGTTGTCTATGGACAACCACCAACGGCCGAGTCGCAATTGTCTATGGAAAATTCGCCGAGGTTGATCAATTGTCCATGGACAACCCGGACGGTGGCCTTGCCGCTGAACTCCGCTCGATTCCCGCGCCCCGTGGTACTCGTTGCCCTCCCGCCGTGTGACAACCCAACCGTTCCCTGACCCGAACGGCTTCGACCGGCCAGCCCTCTCAACGGGGCGATTCGAGTGAGTGCTTTGGTCAGCCAGGTCCACCGCTGGTTACTCAGGGAGCGGCCGGTATGTGGTGCGGCTGCTTGGGGCGATCAGGCGCCGACTGCTCGGACGAGGTCCTTGACGCCGACGGCCCTGGGGTGGCGTTGTGCGAGATCGCGGGTCAGCGCTCGCATCGACGGACGATTGCGAACCTCCGCAGGTGCCTCACGCAACGCGTTCATGAGGGCCGCGATGGTCTGGTCGGGCTTATCCCACAGCCACCAGGCACGCGCCATGTCGGTGTGGAAACGGCCTCTGCGCTCGGAGGTGTCGAAATGTCGCGACGCGAGGTCGCGCCCGGCGTGGACAGCGGCGCCGGCGTCGCCGAGCGCCCAGTGGACACCCACCTCGTACAGGGCCACCGATGCCGGGGTGACCTTGAATGCCTCGGTACCTGTGCGGCTTGTCGGGATGCGTGTCGCGGCGCTTCGGGCGTTTCGCATGAGTTCGATCGCTGTCCCACGATCCTCCGCCCCGGCAGCCGTGTATGCGCAGGTGCACAACATCTGTGCATACGTGGCGGCCTGTTCCGGCGTCCGCAGGCCCGTCTGCTCGACGCGTCCGGCCGCCTCCAGTGTGATGCGCTGCGCGATGCTCCCTTGGCCCTGGTGCCGCAGCACGATGCTGAGCATGCGCGCCGACGCGGCCTGCGCGAGGGGAGATCCGGATTGATGGGCGTAGACGGTCGCGCGATCCGCAGCACTGCGCGCCGCGCCGTATCTACCGAGCTTGGACAGAGTCTGGGTGCACAGGTCGTAGCACGCGGCGAGGCGGGCCAACGCCGCTTCGTCGGTGGCCTGTTGGGCTGCGGTATGCGCGGTCGCAAGCAGGTCCGGCATCGCGGCCGCGAGTCGTGCGTGATCCCCGACGTCGTAGAGCGTGCGGGCGCGGCCCAGGAGTCGGACAACATCCGCAGAGGTCGCCGGGCCGGCGGTGGTGGGAATGGATGCCAACGCGTCGTCGACGCCGACCAGGAGCACCGTCGGGACGGCGGCAAGCGAGGCGGTCAGCAGCGAACGTCGGCGCACGGGGTCCTCCTCGTCCCGCCGTTCGGCGGTCCCAGCCACCCTAGCGGGTAGCGACTCCGTCACGCCGAGTACTGCCGCAAGGACGCGCGAAGGCATCCCCACGGCGACGGCCGCGGCCCGCATCTTTGCGAAATCGTCCTTGCCGCGACCCGATTCGAGCCTGGACACGGCCGACGCCGAGTATCCGATTAGGAGTCCGAGATCCGCCTGTCGCATGCCTCGCGCGGTGCGCCCGGCCCGCAGTAAGGGGCCAATGCGACGCTCGTGGACGAGCGCGCTCACATGCGGCGAATCCCAAAGAGCGTCTGCCATCTGTGCCCCCCGAGAGACGCAGGGATATCCGTCTCACCGTAGCCAGATGATCACGCTCCGTCGAGACAATTTGCAGGATTCGCATATGACGTGCGCGTCCTGCACATCACGGACGCAACCGCGCGAACCAGTGTTGTCCTGGTGTGGGGACGGCACCGCCGTTCTCCCTCAACTCCAGGAGGCACAGATGAAGCAGCCCGACACTCGCAACACCCGTCCCGCGCGGGTGATGCTGCCCGTTGCCCTCGGCACCGCCGGCGTCCTCACTCGGGGCGGCGACACGAGCGGCAGCGAGAACAAGCGCAAGATCTACACCTCGACCACGCGCTGACCCCGAAACCGTCGGCCGCCTCCGCACGGCGGGGGCGGCCGACGTCGTTCCCGCTCACTTCCCGCATAGCGATGCTCAAGGAGCGACGAGCATGATGATCGGTGGGTTCGTCTCGAGAACCTCCCGCGCCACCACACCCGTGCCCGTGCCCGTGTCCGCGCTTGCCCACGACCGGCTCCCCATGTGGTCACTCGGCGACGGACCGCTGTCGAAGATTCGCACCGGGTACTCCGCCCATCGGGCGATCTGCGTGCTCGGCACCTGCGGAGCCGATTACGACGACCTGAATGCGCTCGCCGCGCGAGGGGTCCAGCCGGTAGACCTGTGGCGATGGCCGGGCGCCTACTCACTGATCGAGATGACCGACAGCGGCACCGTGTTGTACGCGGATTTGGCATCGGCGGTGCCCGTGTATTGGACGCAGGCGGCATCCGGTTTGGCATGGTCGACATCGGCCCGAGCGCTCGCGGGCCTGGTCGACGCCGAGGTGGACGCCACGTGGCTGGCGGTGCGGATGCTGACCCCTTCGTACGTGATGCCCATCCCCACCCGAACGGCGTTCTCAGGTGTTTACCGCGTTCCCGCCGGACACCGTGTAGACCTGTCGGCCACACAGGCGTCCGAGCCCATCCCGCTGTGGTCCGCCGAGCCGACGACGGACCCGACCGAGGCAGCCGTCCGCCTCGGCGCCGCGCTGACCGCGTCAGTTGAGCTCCGCGCGCTGACATGCCAGCGCCCCACCGCCGACCTGAGTGGCGGTCTTGACTCCACCGCCGTGACCCGCCTGGCCGCCGCTGCCCTCGCCCCGCAGGGAAGAACCATCGGCGCCGTCACCCTGCACCACGAACACGCCACCACCGGCGGCGATCTGGAGTACATTCCCGCCGCTGCGGCCCACTTGGCGATCGACCACCGAATGCTCGCGCTCGACGACCGCCACCAGCCCTACACCGACCTCGACGCCATCCTCCCCGCCACCGACGAGCCCGCCCCCGCAACGCTCGGCCACGCCTTCTTCGCCCACCAACTCCGCTTCGTGGGCGACGTCTTCGGCAGCGACGGACACCTGACCGGGGACGGCGGAGACACCCTGCTGTGCCCACCCCTGCTCTACCTCGCCGACCTCCTCCGCGCCCGCCGGCCACAGACCGCCATCACGCACGCCCTGGGCTGGGCACAGGTCCGCCGCACCCGACCCCTCCCACTCCTGCGCCAAGCCCGCGCCGCAGCCCATACCTCGCGCTCCGCAGCGCTCCGCCGAACCGCCCAGGTGCTTACCGGAACGGCGCGCAGCCCCGGCGGCCTCGCTCTCTTCCCCGTCGAACCACCGGCGATCTGGGCGACCGACCACGCGCGACGCCTCGCGGCGTACAGCTACGACCAGGCCGCGGATCTCGCCGAACACGCTGCGATCGGCGACCTGGCGAACGCGGTCACCTGGGACCAGGTCGGCGAGATCGGCCGCACCGCCGCCGCCGACGCCCACCTCGCTCACGCCCTCACCGGGGTATCCCTGCACAACCCGTTCACGGACTCGCACGTCGTTGCGGCGGTGCTGTCCTGCCCCTCTCCCAGCCGCACCAGCCCCGACGCCTACAAACCTCTCCTGACCCGGGCCCTGCCGCATGTCCTCCCCGCCTCGATCGCCGCGCGCGTCACCAAGGGGACCTCGACCAGCGACCACATCCGTGGCCTGCGCACCCACCTCGACCATGCACTCGCCCTGGCCGACGGACATATCGCCGCACTTCACCTCGTTGACGTCGAGGCCCTGCGGACGGCCACACAGCACACCGCCGCCGGAATCGGCCCCGGGGACCTCGACGCCGTCCTCGCCATGGAGATGTGGCTGCGCGCCCACCGCGAAACCCCGGCCGTCGCCTGGCATCAACGACCGAACATCCATCCTTGGGAAGCCGCGTGAACACCCACATCATGGCCGGCCGGCACACCCACGCCGTGGAATTCGCCGGGCCCGGCATTGTCGTGCTCATGGACACCCGCGACGGCATGGTCCAAACCCTGATGGAACCCGCCGCCACCTGGTGGCGCACCCTCGCATCGACCGGAGATCCCGCCGCGGCCGCACGAGCCGCGAACCTCTCCGCCACCGAGGCGACAGGGCTCACCCGAGCGCTGACCACCGCAGGTCTCCTCACCACCACTGCCCGCCCCGCGCCCTGGCCGGCGCCCATCGTGGGGCTGGACCCCGGCCCGAGTTGGGGCAGTCAAACCGCTCCGGTCGCGCTACCCAAGCGCCCCCCAAGCCGATGGGCACTCCGCGCCACGGCCTTCCTCGTGATGGCCGCCGTGCTGACCATCACCCGGTGCGGCTCCCACCACAGATACTTTGCCCGGCACCTGAAAGTCGTGCGTGCCGTGGCTCGTTGGAACGTGCTTCGGCATGTGCCCTTGGCGGATCCCGCGACCGCCGCCGAATCCGTCGATGCCGTTCGGCGCGCCGCCAGATGGTGCCCCGCGCGAGCGGTGTGCCTGGAACAGGCGACCGCCACGATGGTATTGCTCGCGCTCCGGGGACACTCGGCAACGTGGTGCCAGGGCATCGCACCCGATCCAGTCCGCCTGCACGCGTGGATCGAGCACACTGACTCCGGGGAGCCCGTCGACGAACCGGCGGACACCGCCGCCTACACCACCGTCCTGCGCATCCCCGGGAGGCGATCACCATCGCGAACCTGACAGGCCCCGGCCTATTCCGTTCCACGGACACCATCGCCATCGGCCCACTGCGCCGCGATCTCTTGGATGTGTACCTGCGTTGGACCAACGATCCCGTCTCCATGAGGGGCAACGGCCGCGTTGATCCTGAGACGCGCGAAAGGCTGTGTGCGGGCCTCGACGTCATGATCGCGGGAGAGAACGCGCACTTCACGATCTACGACCCGGCTCGCCAGGACCGCTCTGGCGGCCCTTTGCCTGTTGGCACAGCGACTCTGTCGATCGACCGTCCTGTCGCGGCGGCGGAATTCCTCGTCACCCTGGGAGAGGAAGGTCGAGGGCGGGGGCTCGCAGCCCCCGCGACGCGCCTTGTTCTGGACTTCGCCTTCGAGGACGCCGGGTTGGAGAACGTGTACCTGACCGTTCTGGAGCCCAACGTCGCCGGCATCCGCGCCTACACCCGAGCCGGATTCCAGCTCATCGGCCACCGCCGCCGCAGTGCCCTGTGGGCGGGCACTCGCGTGGACGAAGTCTTCATGGACGCGATCCCCGCGTCGTAACGGGCGGGCATCTGACGCCTGGTCCAGGAACGTGGGGGGGGGGGGGGGGGGGGGGGGGGGGGGGGGAGAGGGCGGGGGGGGGGGGGGGGGGCAAACCCACGAACCCCCAAAAGAGGCTAAGACGAGGGAGAGGACCGTGGGCAAACAGGAAGCCCTA
>NZ_JBVHLU010000214.1:0-6903 GCF_055558835.1 Embleya sp. NPDC025285 | reverse complement strand
CCCCCCTCCCCCCCCCCACCCCCCCCCCCCCCCCCCCCCCTCCCCCCCCCCCCTCCCCCCCCCCCCCCCCCCCCCCCGCGAGATCCATGCGTCAGGAAGCTTGCACGTCGGACGGCCTGTGGTGTGTAGGCATCAGGAAGCCAGGGCAGCCCCCGAGCAGCGGTCCGCCGACAAGGTCGGGCGTCAGCGGGACACTTCCCGTTTCGTGAGCACCGACGGACCCGCACCGCGCCGGCGCGGTTGCCCACCTCGCATTCGTGCGGACCTTGCCGAGAACTCTGCGGTTCTTCAGATGGGCGGAACCGTGGCGAGGCCGAGTTTCATGCCCTGTTGGGCCATCGTGCGCATCGCGAACGCGTCCTGACCCGGTGTCCCGGACTCGAGTGCCAGGGCGTAGGACTGGAGGTAGTAGCGCTGGGATTCCCAGTGGTGGGGCCTGTACCTCCGGTCCCACATCCTCGCCTGGTGGGCGGGAGGTTGTCCGGAGACCGAGGCCGTCCGGTGTCAGGTCCCGGCCCAACCGGCGACCCAATGCCTGGGCGAGATGGTGCGGCGTGCGACCGGAGGGGTGGCGGTGATCGTTGACCAGCGGCCTCGATCGGCGACGTGCCGCTGACGGTGCCCGCGACGCGGGCTGTGAAGTGGCCTACCTGCCCGGCCTGGCGATGCGAAGAATCGCCGATCTCTACAGTGTGTTTCCCGGCGAGGATCGCGGCGGGATCATGGTGGGAATCGTCGAGGCGGAGCGGGAGGCATGGCTGGGCGAGGTCGACGGTCTGCATGTCTGCCTAGCCGGCGCCCACGACAACCTGGTTCAGCTCGACAGCGAAGCGGCGCGTCGATTTACTGCCGTCAGCCTCGGCATGCCGACGTTCGGCCGGATCGCCGTCCGCACCGCGGACGCCAAGACACCCCCGTCGGCAACGGATTAGGCTGCCTCCCATAGTTCAGCGACGGCCGACAGGATGCCAGGAGAGTGGGGATGGGCTCCGTCGTAGTAGGTGTCATTGGGACCCTGATGGGCGTCTTGATCGGCGGTGCTCTCCAGCAGGCGCAGGCATCGCGCAACCGCAAGTGGCAACGAGCGGATTCGCTCGGCGATGCGAAGCGACATGTATACGCCGAGTACCTGAGGTCGATCAGCGCAAGTTACGCCCAGGCGCTGTCCGGTCAAAGGAGCCGTTCGGAGGACGCCAACCTCCTTGCAGCGACAGCCGAGATCGAGATCCTCTCCGGAAGGGAAGTGTCCGGACCGGCTCGGGATCTTGTGAACGCCGTTATCGACACGCACACCAGGATTGCCGCCGGCGCCGGCGTGACGGACGCGATGGTTGCCGACGTCGATCGCCGGCGATACGAAGTAATATACCTGTTCAAATCCGATCTTGGACTATAAAGAGCTGCGTCGGGCCGCCGTACATCACGACATTCCACCCGAAGCGAACGCGTTCGAGACGCTACATGGACGGCGCCCTCACCCGGCTCCGTGCCGAGGGCTTCGCCGTGGCGGACCAGGACGTCGCCCGGCTTTCCCCGTTCGTACGCCACCACGTCGAATTGCTTGCACGGTACTCGTTCCTCCTGTCCGAGATGCCCGGCGGGCTTCGGCTTCTGCGGGACCCGGACCGGGTTGAGCAGGGCTGAGAACCGGCTCGGCCGGCGCGCACTCGAACCACGCCGATCCGACCGGCTGACGGGCTGCTGCGGCGAGAGCCCACGATGATGGCCCCTGCGTCGGTCTGCTCGTCGAGGGAGAAGAGGCAGACCGGCTCGGCTGTGCGCGCCATCCCGCCATTGGCCACGTTTCGCGCTTGAATGATCACTTCTGGTAGTCGTTCAGAGGAGATCCGCATGCGTTCCACCGTCCGTGCAGCCATGTGCGCCGGATTGTCAGCCCTGTTCCTGTGCTCGGGCGCACCCGGTGCATCCGCCGTGACCCACACGTTCGTCGCCCCGGCGACGGTCGCCGCCGACTGTGCGGTGCTCGGTCCCCAGGGGCCCGGCTGGGCCACCATCGAGAACGCGTGCGATTTCGGCATCAGCGCGTCGGTGACGCTGACCTACGGCCCCTCGCCCGCGTGCATCGACATCGAGGGGGGCGGCAGCCGCCTGATCTTCTGGGGCACCGAGGCAGAGGCGAGCAACGCCTCGCAGTGCTGAGCGGCCCATCCCGGCGGAATGCGTGCGGTGGTGGCCCCGAAACCGGTCGGGTAACGGGGCCGTCGCCGTCTCGGCGCCGGTCACTTCGGCCACGAGGCGGTGTCGTCGTGGGGATACGCCGTCGGCCGGTGGCGATGTCCTCCAGGACGTCGGCGGGCGTGACGTGGGGGTCGGCCGTTTTGCGGGTGGTGGCGGGTGTGGTGCAGGTCCAGGCCCAGCGGATGGCCGCGCCGAGGGTGTAGGTCTCGGTGGCGTCGGTCAGGGTGAGGGGATGTCGGGCGGGTGTCCGGGAGTTGTCGGGCGATCTCGGGTGCGGTGGCCTGATCGCCGCCGCCCCGAAACGGGGCTTGCAGGGGCAACAGCCTTGAATGGTGGGCGAGGTCGCGGTCGATGAGGTCGATCGTGTTCGTGGTCCGCGGACTCCGGGGGATTGAGACCGCCCGGAGTCCGCGGACCCGATGGCGGGCGTGTACGTGGAAGCCGTGACTCCGATACCGGGCGGAGTGGCCCGGGTCACATATCGGGAGCATGTCGGGTGACCGCGGACAGTTCAGGGGCGTGGAGATGAACTTGCGAGCGCGGGTCAAAGACGGTGACCCGTACGCCTTCGAAGAGTTGTTCGCCGAACACGCCAAATCCGTCTACAACCATGCCTTCCGGACCACCGGCGACTGGTCCGCGGCCGAGGACGTCGTCGCCCTCACCTTCCTGGAGGCATGGCGGCTGCGCGGCCGGGTCGACGCCGAAGGCGGTTCCCTGCGCCCGTGGCTGCTGGGCATCGCGGTGAACGTCGTGCGCAACGTTCGCCGCACCGGCCGCCGGCACGAGGCGGCGCTGGCCCGGATGCCGCACGACCAGTCGGTGCCGGACTTCGCCGATGACCTGGTGGGGCGGATCGACGACACCGAGACCATCGCGAAGGTCCGGCGGTCGCTGGCGACACTGCGCCGTTCGGAACGCGAGGTGTTTGCGCTGTGCGTGTGGGCGGGCCTGGACTCGGCGTCCGCCGCCGAGGCGCTCGGCATTCCGGAGGGCACGGTGCGTTCCCGGCTTTCCCGGGGCCGCGCCAAGCTCAAGCGCATGCTCGGCCCGCAGGCGCAGGACGCCCCGCTCTCGCCCGGCGAAGCCGCACCGCACCCCGTCCCCGCATCGCGGCCCCCGGGCCGCCCGACCCCCGCGGCCGCCCGGCCCGGAAAGGACCTCCGATGACGAACAACCCGACCGACACCGACGCGCCGGTACGCGCCGAACTCGGCGCCATGTTCCCGGCGCCCGCCGAGCGCAGCCTGCCGCACGACCGGGCGCGGGCGATGTCCGCGGCCCTCCTGCGCGAGTTCGAGGGCGCGGCCGTTGGCGGCCCGGCCGCGGCGGCGAAGTCTCGGCGCAAGCGCCTGGCGTGGCGCGTCGGTGCGCCCGTCGCGGTGTTCGCGGTCGCGGGGGCGACCGCCGCCGCGGTGCTGATCGACGACTCGCCGGTGCGCCCCAAATTTCCGACGCAGGCCTCGTGTTCCTACGAGTACACGGCCAAGCCGAAGTTCGCTTACGCGGCACACATCGAGGCCGGGCAGACCCCGGAGGAGGCGTGCGCGCGGTACTGGCCGGACATGACCGAGACCGCGCGCCGGATGTCCCTGCCGGGCAGCGACGCGCCCGGCGCGGCGACCGTGCCGGCCCTGGTCGCGTGCACCGCCAAGGGAAGCCGCGACCTGATGGTCGTGCCGCAGCCCACGGATCGCAGCCCGCAGGACGCGTGCATCGCATTGGAGATGGGTGTGCCCGACAACGACGCGACCTACCACGGCGCGACGATCGAGCAGGTGCGGCGCCTGGCCAGGCTGGTCGGCGATCACGAGGGAAGCCGCCTGTGCATGACCGTCGCCGACGCCCGCGCGCTCGCCGAGCGGTCCCTGGCCGAAGTCGGCATCGTCGGCTGGGACGTCGAGTACACCCGGGAACCGGGCGTGACGACCGGCCTGGCCTTCGCGGTGGCGGACCCGGACGCGGGCGCGGTCCTGATCCGCGACCTTGTTGCGCCGGGCTCGGCCTGCACGGGGACGCAGAACGCCAAGTAGCCCCGCCTGTGGACACCAACGTGTTCATCGATGCCCCGTGCGGCGCCCGAATCGGGTCGTCGACAACCTGCTGGACCCGAAAAAGGCGGGTTGGATCAGTCCCCGGCGCACGGACACGCCCGACACCGAGCGCATTGGCTCGGTCGCGGTCGCTTACCCCGTCGCCGTCGCCGTCGCCGACGACGAGGCGGTCGAGGTCGCGAACGCGACCGGCTGCGGCCTCGGCGGCTCGGTCTTGTGCGCCGACCTCGAATCGCGCAGATATCTCCTCCGGGTGAGTTTCACGGATCCGAACCGGGCCTGGCTCCCGACCGGTTGACGGCGATCGTCGCCTCACCGAGCCGGGACGCCTCCTGAGCCCGACGGACCCGGGTGGGCTCGTGATCACCACCTCCGGACCGGCCACGCGAGGGGCTTCCCTTCGCGTGGCCGGCCGCCCGAACTTCCCGGCCGCCCGAACTTCCCGGCCGCCCGAACCTCCCGGCCCCCGAACCTCCCGGCCGGCCCGCGCTCCGCCGGAGCCCCGATTCCCTTATGTGAGCGCCCTGTTGCCCCCGCGCGTGTCGGCCAGGGCTCACTTCGTGCTGCCCGAAAACACCCGCCGGCCACGACACCGCATCGTGCGGCCTTGCGCAACACCGCCTCGCCTCGGGCGCTGCCTTGCGTCGTTGCGCACTCACCCGCCTTGCAGGCGCACCGGACGACCTGGTGCGGTGGTGGTTCCGGCGAACCGGGACAACACAAGCCACACGGCGATGCATCCACGGCTGTGCTCGGCGCCCTGCCGAGCGACGTCGGGATCAGCCGCTTCGCCGAACGCGATCACAACGTCGTGCGCTGGACCGAGGTCGTGCGCGGCGGCAACTTCCTGTCGATGGAACACCCGACCGCGCTGGTCAGGACGTCCGCGCGTTCTTGCCGATGTGCGCGCCGGCCCGGCGGGTGGAAGGCTTTCGGCGGCTCGGCGGCTCGGCGTGGTCCGCCGGGTCAGCGGGGCAGGAGCCGAACAAAAGTCACTCCCGGGGGCAACGGCAGCTGCGGGTCGGACAGTAACAGGGGGACGGGCAATGGCTGCCCGGTGACTGGAGAAACGATGCGTGTCCTGTCCCGCAGTGCACCTCTTGTTGTGCTGATCCTGAGCCTGAGCACGGTGGCGGCCCCGGCGGCCCCGGCGGGGCCGCCGCTGACGCCGTGGCGGACGACCGAGATCAAGCCCGGTGACGTGATGGTGCACGGCCTGGCGTTCGACGATGCCGGCGGCGGCGTAGGGGCCGGCCGCGCCTACATCCGCGAGAATGGTCGTGTCGTCGACAGTGTTCCCGCGGTCCTGTCCCGCGACCGCGACACCGGCATGTGGCGGCAGTCGACGGTGAAGACGCCCGGGGCGGGGGTTTCGCTGCGGGACGTCGACCTGGCCTCCCCGGATTCCGCCCTGGCCGTCGGGACGTTCGACCCCGTCGCCGGCGGATTCCCGACCGCCGTCTCCCGCAAGGACTCCTGGGACGCGGTCACCGCACCGGCTCCGCCCGGGATCCGAAGCGGCCTGCTCGCGGACGTGGACGTGGTAAGCGCCACCGATGCGTGGGCGGTGGGGACCGTGGACTACGCGGAGGAGGGTCCGGGAGGGTCCCCGCCCCAGCAGCCGATCGTCGAGCACTGGAACGGCGAGGCATGGACGCGGACACCGCTTCCGGAGCCGAAGGTGGAGGGCTGGAGCGGCTTCGGCGCGGTGGCCGCCGTCGCACCGGACGATGTGTGGGTGGCCGGCCACGCATACGAGGGGCAGGCCCCGCCGCTGGCGCACTTCGACGGCGGAACGTGGCACTACGTGCCGCTGCCGTTCGAGGGGAACAGTCTGTGGGCCGGGGTGACCTCGCTGCTTGCGCGGAGCCCCCAGGACATCTGGGCGCTCGGTTTCATGCAGGACCCAACCGCCGGCGAAGAGCGCCCCCTGCTTTGGCACTTCGACGGGCGGAAGTGGACGCAGGCCGCCGCACCTGTGGAAGACATGCGCGTCGTCAAGGCAGTGGCGACCCCGACGGGCATAGCCGCGCTGACGATGCACCGCAGCGAGGGGTACGAGGTCTACACCATCACCGGAGACCGGTGGACCCGGCTGGCACTGCCGAAGGCCCCCAAGGGCGAGGCGCAGTGGCCCACCGCCATCGCGTACGACAACGGCCGGCTCACGGTCGCCGCAGCGGGCCTCGCGGAGTCCCCGGACGGTTCGGCGCCGATCCGGGCCCTGCTGTTCAGCACGCGCGTCCAGCCGGTCGCGGCGCCGTCGTCCCCCCTCGCATCGCCCGTTGGTGCGTGAGCACGTCGAACGAGTCGGCACCCGGGGCGCGTTGCCCCGGGTCGGCCGTGAACCAGCCCCGACACCGGCAGGCGAGTCCGGCCCTTCCGCTGTGTCGGCGTATTCATGCTGAACGCAGGATCCCGCACAACGCCCGCCGATCCGGAACACGAGGCCGCCCCGGCACCGACTCGGGCAGCAACGACTCGATCAGGAATCGGGATCGCTCAGGCTGTGAACGAGGTTCCACCTTGCTGCCTCGGCGCGGTGGTCTGATGGCACTTGGCTGACGCGCCGGTTGAGACGGACCGGGACATGACCGTCGACTACACGCCGGTTGTGGGCATGGGGGTGGGCCAGGCCCACCCCCATGCC